>NZ_JAPVZE010000017.1:0-41527 GCF_041432205.1 Streptococcus sp. 27098_8_51 | reverse complement strand
TTAACATTAAGCTTAATGTTAAAGACGGTGACATCATGGACTGGGGGATGAAAGACTATAAAGCAAACGGATTCCCAGATAAGGTAACAGATATGGATGGAAATGTTTATCTTCAAACTGGCTATAGCGATTTGAATGCGAAAGCGGTTGGAGTACATTATCAATTTTTATATGATAATGTCAAACCAGAAGTAAAGATTGATCCAAAAGGAAATACTAGTATCGAATATGCTGATGGAAAATCTGTAGTCTTTAACATCAATGATAAAAGAAATAATGGATTCGATGGTGAGATTCAAGAACAACATATTTATGTTAATGGAAAAGAATACAAATCATTTGATGATATTAAACAACTAACAGATAAGACACTAAACATTAAGATTGTTGTAAAAGATTTCGCAAGAAATACAACCGTAAAAGAATTCATTTTAAACAAAGATACGGGAGAGGTAAGTGAACTAAAACCTCATAGGGTAACTGTAACCATTCAAAATGGAAAAGAAATGAGTTCAACGATAGTGTCGGAAGAAGATTTTATGTTACCTGTCTATAAGGGTGAATTAGAAAAAGGATACCAATTTGATGGTTGGGAAATTTCTGGTTTCGAAGGGAAAAAAGACGCCGGCTATGTTCTTAATCTATCAAAAGATACCTTTATAAAACCTGTATTCAAGAAAATAGAGGAGAAAAAGGAGGAGGAAAATAAACCTACTTTTGATGTATCGAAAAAGAAAGAAAAAACACAATCTGATTCAACTAATGATGTCAACAGTATTGTTTCTGATGAAAATGATAAAAACTTTGAAATTGACAAGAACGTTTATCTAAATGAACAAGGGAACTTAACTAATAAAAATACTAACATCAATAGTAAATCAACTAGTAACAATCCTAATCAGTTGCCAAAAACCGGAACAGCAAGCGGAGCCCAGACACTATTAGCTGCCGGAATCATGTTTATAGTAGGAGCTTTTCTTGGATTGAAGAGAAAAAATAAAGATTAAGACAAAAGCTATAGAAAAAATGCTTTAAGTACTGAGATTAGATAGTGAGGTGATGACATAGTTTTGTGAAAATATTGATTTATAAATATATTATTTAGATTTCTATGAAAATAGGAGATTTTAAAGAGATATATGTAAAAGCCTTGTCACAGGACAGGCTTTTTCTAATGGAGATGGGTTCTGTTTAAAATCCATTTCTTTGGCTTATAAAAATATAAATACAAACGGTTGTTTATATTTTGTGGTATAATGTATTGTAATAAATACTTGTTTTGATACCAATCTAGAGATATTTTGATAGTTATTTATTCTAGAAATTTTTGCTTGGATTTTTTTTTAAAAGTCATAAAAGTTCATGGATAGTAACGAATGAAGTATCGTAAGCTTGCCTGAATATCAATCAAAAAGGAGAAAATTATGAATAAGAAAGAACGGGAAAAACAATTTGAAGAGATCAATGGACCTAAGCGGTCTGAATCAAAGTCGGCTCCGAATAAAAATATAAAAATCTATATTGGCATAGCACTCTCTGTTTTAGTCACTCTCATCTTGGTAAGTATTTTCTCATATCTTCTGATTGGAAAGAAAGAGTCAAATCAAACATCGTCTGCTGTTTCAACTACAGAGTCAACAAGTAAATCGTCTACAAGCCAAGGAAAAACAGATGAGACTGATAAGGATAAACAAGAGGAAATTCAAAAACTCAAGGATCAACTGACTGCTTTAGATACCAAAATTACGGAAGCAGAAGCACTTGTTAGCAAGTTCAAGAAAGAAACTGCTGTTCCAAAACTAGATATTGAAGCAATCAAGAACAATGATTTGTCTAGTTTAGAAGGTACTTGGCGTAGTCAATCTGGTAATGAATACATTATTAATGATTCTGGAGAGGTACGTGCGACTTGGTTTACAAATGATCAAAAGTACGAATCTGTAGTTGGATTAAAGGTATCAAAAGGTCAAGATAGTCGTAACCCTGAGACAGCGTCTATTAGTGCATGGGTAAAAGATTCTGTTGCTGGAGGATTTGTAGTAGTAGCTGTGCCAAGTGGAGTTGTTATGCAACCTGGGGATGATGGAAAGATTACGGATAAAAGTAATCATGCTGAGGAAAGACTTTTTTCTGGACAACAATATGAAGCGATGTTAATGAAACCAGAAAATGTTTATTATCGTGTGAAACCAGATACCAGTAAACTTGAGGAAGCAGAAAAGAACTTAGCTCAACTACAAGCAGATCGTGAATCAATCAAATCTTCTCTAGAGCCAAAGGAAAAGAAAAACTAGATGGTATTCGTTCAAAAATACTGTTACAATCGGCAGAATCAAGAAGCCCATTAGTGCTTCTTTTTCTTTTGTTACAAATATTCAACCACTTAGACAGAGATATTGACCAGATAGGCAAAAGGGCTTGTTCTTGAAAAATTCCTCTGCTATAATGGTTCATGTAAGGGGCGTGAGGGGTCAGTATCAGACAACTCAAGAACCTAAAAAAGAAAATGGAGACAAAAAAATGAAAAAATTATTAGGACTTGTATTTTTAGTAGCAGCAGCGCTAGTATTGTATTTCGGTTCTGTTGGATGGCCAAGTTTGGATGTCAACCTCTGGTCACTCATTCCGGTAGGATTGTTCCTCTATTTCACACTAGAAAACTTTTTGAAAAAAGATTACAAGGCTAGTCTGATGTGCTTGATCATTGCCTTTATCATCGCAAATGCTATTTTTGATCTTTTGCCAATTTCAAGTGGTTTGGTGATTGGTGCTGGTGTGCTAGCTTGTGTAGGAATTGGCTACCTCTTTCCTGATAAGGATAAAAAAGAAGATAAATAAAAAGTCTCGAGATTTCTCGAGACTTTTTTTATCGACCAGCGTAATATTTTTGGATCCCCTTTACGATGCCTGCGACCAGTTTGTCTTGGTAGTGGCTATCTCTGATTTGTTGGTTTTCGGAGAAATTATCCATATATCCAAGCTCTAGGAGAACGGCTGGTTTGGCGGTTTCGCGTAGTACGGCATAGCTGCTCTCCAACAGGCCAGCATCCTTGGCTCCTGTTTCTGCTAGAAGAGAGGAGTGGATGGCAGCGGCGAGGCGTTTGCTTTCACTCATACGATCAGGGTGATTGTGCCAGTATTTATTAATCTTACTTGGATAATCAGGTTCATCGCTATAGGAGTAGGTTTGAATACCGCTCGCTTTTGAGTAGGTATTACCAGTAGCGTTGAAGTGAATACTGATAAAAATATCAGAGTTGGTCTTATTAACCATACGAGAACGTTCGGTAACAAAATCAACGTCAATATCACTATCACGAGAAGTGAGGACCTTGTAGCCTAGTTCTTCTAACTTAGTACGAAGCTTACGGTAAATCTGCATGTTGAGATCTTTTTCAGCTACATTGTAGTAAAAGGCACCTGAATCTCGACCACCGTGTCCAGGATCTAGGAAGATGGTATTGCTGTATAGTCCTTTTGTAAATCCACCTTCAGTTGAAACTTCAGAAATCCATTGGCCGTATTTTTGGAACAGGTGTTCCTTACCGTCTATCTTGTAAGTTCCTGAAACATAATGCCCATTATCATCTAGGTAGTAGCGTGCTTTGTCAGAGTTATCGTAAATCCATTCGCTCTTTGCCATGTAACCACCTGACTTGAGGTAGTATGCTCCAATCCACTCCTGATTTGCATAACGGCCATCCGCTTTTAGATAGAACCAGCTCTTGTAGGCTTTATCGAAGATCCACTCATTCTCCGCCATGGCTCCACTGGTTTTAAGGTAGTAGCTTTCTTTCCATTTGTCTGCTAGCATTCCACCATTCTGGTCAAATGAGTACCAGGAACCCTGAATCTTTTGCCAGTTGTCTCGGATATATCTCCCTGATCCGTTCGCATAGAACCAAGTATCCTTGATTTTGACCCAGTTGTTTTCTGCCATAGCTCCACTCTGGTTGAAGAGGTAGCCCTTGAAGGTTGTCGCACTCAGCATTCCACCGTCTTTGTCAAAGTAATACCAAGAACCGTTGATTTTCTCCCATTTATCCTGTGAGATCTTTCCAGAAGGAGCGACATAATACCAAATTTGGTCTAATTTAGTCCAACCCTTTTCTGCCATAGCTCCGCTTTTTGTGAGAAGATAGCCGTCAACGGCAGTGTTGCTGAGCATACTTCCAATTTGGTCAAAATAGTACCAAGAGCCGTTAATTTTTTTCCAGGTGTTCTGAGCAAGTCGTCCAGAGGAATCAGCATAATACCATTGATTGTCCAGTTTGGTCCAACTATTTTCTATCATGACACCATCTTGGTTAAAGGCATAGCCTTTGTAGATAGTAGAATGAAGACGAATGCCATCTTGATCGAAGTAGTACCATTTGCCTTGGATTTGTTTCCAGTTCAAAGCAGGCTTATCATCTTGGTAAAAGCGCCAGTGATGATTTTCTTGGTACCATCCTTCTTTTTTGGGCTTGTCTTCTTGCACATCTACTTTCGGAAGAACTTCTGATTTAGAGTTTTCCTCAACACTTGATTCTTTCTTTTCTTCTTTGGCAATTGCTTCCTTGACAGCAGGTGTGGATTGAGTTGTATTTTCTTCTCCTAAGACGGATGCGGGTGCTAATCCTGCGATTGAAAGGATTAAAGCACTGGTCAGTAGTATCTTTTTCACTTTTTATTTCCTAACTTTTTCTTTTTCCCTTTTTCATTTTTCTATTAATTATCGAATTGAACTTCTTCTAGTAAGTATTCGATAAAGCGTTCGCCCATCTTAGACAGGCTGGTTTTTTCATGTTGGATATAGACTAGTTCAATCGGGTCGTCAATGTCCAGCGGGATGGAAACGATATTGTCTCCGTTGAGGTTACTGTTCAAAATCCCTGTTGCAATGGTGTAACCATCCAAACCAATCAAAAGATTAAAGAGGGTGGCTCGGTCACTGACTACGATGGATTTCTTGTGGTGCTCTTGTGAAAGAATCTCCTCTGAAAAGTAGAAGGAGTTGTGCGTCCCCTGGTCATAACTCAGATAAGGAAAGTCTTCCAAATCAGCCAGTTTGACCTTGTCTTTTTTAGCTAGAGGATTGGTCTTGCTAACAAAGATATGGGGTTGGGCTGTAAAGAGGTGGTGGGCTAGCAGGTGATTGTCATCTAGCATTTTCGTTAAAACATCGCGGTTGTAGCTGTTTAAAAAGAGGACACCGACCTCGCTACGGAAGTTCTTGACGTCGTCAATAATCTCCCAAGTCCGAGTTTCACGAAGGAAGAGCTCGTATTTCTCCATATCACTTTTCTTGAGCAGAGAGACAAAGGCATTGACTACAAAAGCATAGTGCTGAGAGGAAACGCTGAAAAGTTCGCGGTGGGCGATAGGATTTTTATAACGTTCCTCCAGAAGCTGCGTTTGCTCAACGACTTGACGGGCATAGGAGAGAAACTCCATCCCATCACGGGTCAAGGTGATGCCCTTGGGATTGCGAATAAAGATTTCAATGCCCATTTCATTTTCCAAGTCTCGAACGGCATTAGAGAGACTGGGTTGGGTGATAAAGAGCTGCTTGGCTGCCTCATTCATAGAGCCAGTTTCGACGATTTTGATAATATAGTGTAGTTGTTGAATTCTCATGTTTTTATTGTACCATACTTGCGGAAGAATGGGCAATGAAGACGAAGAAAATAGGGGGAAAGAGCCGGTCCAGTATTGAAAAAAAGTCTAAAATCTGTTAGAATGAAAGCTATGAAAACATTCTATGATGTGCAGCAATTTCTCAAACAGTTTGGCATTATTGTTTACATGGGGAAGCGTTTGTATGATATTGAACTGATGAAGCTCGAACTCTCTCGGATCTATGATGCAGGTCTGATGGACAAGCTAGACTATCTAGAGGCGGAAGCTGTTCTTCGTAGAGAGCACAAGATAGAATTAGACTACATAGAGAAAAATGGAGATAAGAACTTATGACAATTTGGTTTTTGTGGGGAATCGTATTGGCGATGGCGGCATGGATGGGTTATAACTACCTTCGTATTCGTCGTGCGGCTAAGATTGTGGATAATGCAGAGTTTGAAGCCTTGATTCGAAAAGGGCAGTTGATTGATGTCCGTGAACCAGCAGAATTTCACAGAAAACATATCCTCGGAGCCCGCAATATTCCTTCAAATCAGTTGAAGTCAAGCCTTGCAGCCCTTCGCAAGGATAAACCTGTCCTTCTCTACGAAAACCAACGCGGACAAGGAGTGACAAATGCAGCACTTTATTTGAAAAAACAAGGTTTCTCTGAGATTTATATCCTTTCTTATGGATTGGATTCTTGGAACGGGAAAGTCAAGACTAGCTAACATTCTGTTAAAAACTGTCGAATGATAGATAAAGCTAGCATTTTATGGTATCATCATTTATATTAATTTTAAGGAGATTTTATAATATGAATTCACAACAAAAGAAAAAACCTTCACTTATTTTAGGTATCTTATCTATCGTCCTTGGTTTGCTATCACCAATAGTGGGTCTGATTTTGGGGATCATAGGATTGGTCTTGGCTTTTTCATACCAAAAAGAATCTGGACTGGACTATAAAACAGAAATGATTCTCAATATCGTAGGACTTGTAGTTTCTGTTCTTAACTGGATTGCAGCCATCGCATTAGTTTTTAGATAAGTAAAAACAAAAAAGCTTTAAATTTAAAGCTTTTTTATTTTATCGACTCATCTCTAAGTAGTTTTTTATGATTTCCAATTCCTCTGGATTCAAGGGACGGTATTGCCCTTCTGCTAGTTCTGGGTTTAATGTAAAGTCACCGAATTGGACGCGTTTTAGGGCAGTCACCTTGACACCAACTGAGAGGAACATTTTTTTAACCTGATGAAATTTTCCTTCTGAGATGGTGATGGAGGCCCGGCTCTCTGTTAGACTTGAGGACAGAATGTCTAGTTTTGCAGGTTTACAAGTGGTTCCGTCTAAAAAGACAATCCCATCTTTGAATTTTTGGATATGTTCTGGTGTGAGCAGTCCATTGACCATCACTTGATAGGATTTATCGACATGGTACTGGGGATGAAGGAGTTGAAAACCAAGAGGTCCATTGTCTGTCAAAAGCAGTAGTCCCGTCGTATCGCGGTCTAGTCTGCCGACAGCATAGAGTTGGTCAGACTGGATGTCCGGAGGAAGGAGGTCCATGACGGTTGGTAGGCCCTTATCCTTGCTAGCTGTAACGCTTCCGTTTGGTTTATGAAGCATGAGGTAGGTGTGCTCGTATCCTTGAATCTGCCGTCCTTGAAAGACTAGTTTCTGCAATCCAGTGTCGACATTTTGAGAGAGAGAGCGAGCTGGACAATCGTCCACTAGGATTTCTTTTTTCAAAAGTGCCTGTTTCATAGCCTTGCGACTGACCATTTCTTGGGCTAATAATCTATCTAAACGCATACCAGCTTATCTTATCATAAGTCTCTGACTTTGAAAAGAGTTGCCTTGACTAGAAAAGCAGAGTGAAAACATTTACACTTAGCTGAACTGTGATTTTTGAATGAGACTGTGGTATAATTGTTCAGTTAGAAATAAAAATTTAAATATTAGAGGAAATCATGACAAAATTAAGAGAAGATATCCGTAACATTGCGATTATCGCCCACGTTGACCACGGGAAAACAACCCTCGTTGACGAATTATTGAAACAATCAGAAACGCTTGATGCACGTACTGAATTGGCAGAGCGCGCTATGGACTCAAACGATATCGAAAAAGAGCGTGGAATTACCATCCTTGCTAAGAATACAGCCGTTGCCTACAAGGGAACTCGTATCAACATCATGGACACACCAGGACACGCGGACTTCGGTGGAGAAGTTGAGCGAATCATGAAAATGGTTGACGGTGTCGTTTTGGTCGTAGATGCCTACGAAGGAACCATGCCACAGACTCGTTTCGTATTGAAAAAAGCCTTGGAACAAGACCTAGTTCCAATTGTGGTTGTTAATAAAATCGATAAGCCATCAGCTCGTCCAGCAGAAGTAGTGGACGAAGTCTTGGAACTTTTCATCGAGCTTGGTGCAGATGATGACCAGCTTGACTTCCCAGTGGTGTATGCTTCAGCTATCAACGGGACATCTTCATTGTCAGATGATCCAGCTGACCAAGAAGCTACGATGGCACCAATCTTTGACACGATTATCGACCATATCCCAGCTCCAGTAGATAACTCAGATGAGCCTTTGCAATTCCAAGTGTCACTTTTGGACTATAATGATTTCGTTGGACGTATCGGTATCGGTCGTGTTTTCCGTGGTACTGTTAAGGTTGGGGACCAAGTTACCCTTTCTAAACTAGATGGTACAACGAAGAACTTCCGTGTAACAAAACTCTTTGGTTTCTTTGGTTTGGAACGTCGTGAAATCCAAGAAGCAAAAGCAGGTGATTTGATTGCCGTTTCAGGTATGGAAGACATCTTTGTCGGTGAAACCATTACTCCGACAGACGCAGTTGAAGCTCTTCCAATCCTACACATCGATGAGCCAACTCTTCAAATGACCTTCTTGGTCAACAACTCACCATTTGCTGGTAAAGAAGGTAAATGGGTGACTTCTCGTAAGGTAGAAGAACGCTTGCAAGCAGAATTGCAAACAGACGTTTCCCTTCGCGTTGACCCAACGGATTCCCCAGATAAATGGACTGTCTCAGGACGTGGAGAATTGCACTTGTCAATCCTTATCGAAACCATGCGTCGTGAGGGTTATGAACTTCAAGTATCTCGTCCAGAGGTTATTGTAAAAGAAATAGACGGTGTTAAATGTGAGCCATTTGAACGTGTTCAAATCGATACTCCAGAAGAATACCAAGGTTCTGTTATCCAAAGCCTTTCTGAACGTAAGGGTGAAATGTTGGATATGATTTCAACTGGTAATGGTCAAACTCGTTTGGTCTTCCTTGTTCCAGCGCGTGGTTTGATCGGATACTCAACTGAGTTCTTGTCAATGACTCGTGGTTACGGTATCATGAACCATACCTTCGACCAATACCTGCCATTGATTCCAGGTGAAATTGGGGGACGTCACCGTGGTGCCCTCGTTTCCATCGATGCTGGTAAGGCTACAACTTACTCAATCATGTCTATCGAAGAACGTGGAACCATCTTTGTCAACCCAGGTACTGAGGTTTACGAAGGAATGATCATTGGCGAAAACTCTCGTGAAAACGACTTGACAGTTAACATCACTAAGGCCAAACAAATGACCAACGTCCGTTCAGCTACTAAGGACCAAACAGCGGTTATCAAGACACCTCGTATCTTGACCCTTGAAGAGTCTCTTGAGTTCTTGAATGACGATGAGTACATGGAAGTAACGCCTGAGTCTATCCGTTTGCGTAAGCAAATCCTCAACAAGGCAGAGCGCGAGAAAGCCAACAAAAAGAAAAAATCAGCTGAATAAGAGCTAGAAAGAGATAAAGATGGTCTATTTAATCATAGGGATACTCTTATTACTACTCTATGTGTTTGCGACACCAGAAAGCATTAAAGGGACAGTCAATATCGTCCTTGTCGTCTTTGCTTTTGTAGCACTCTTGATTTTACTGATGCTGTCTGTCCTGCAAATCTTTCAGCTACCGACAGAATTCTTTATCGCAATCGCCATGCTCTTCCTAGCATACTTTAGCTTGCGAGATATTACCCTCATGTCTGAAAAAAAGAGCAAAAGAAGATAAATAGAAAGAGAGCTTCGGCTCTCTTTTTTAGACTTAGACAGATAAAATTGTTAAAATATTTTTGTAAAATTTATTGACAAACTATGATAAAAATGATACCATAAACACAAAAGAAAACGTTTTCAAAATTCAGATAGGAGGAGATTTTAAATTATCGTCTTGTCACTCTGGGTGTGCTTTTTTCGAAAGGAAAAATAAAATGAAAACGA
This sequence comes from Streptococcus sp. 27098_8_51, assembly GCF_041432205.1. Taxonomy (GTDB): domain Bacteria; phylum Bacillota; class Bacilli; order Lactobacillales; family Streptococcaceae; genus Streptococcus. Next base: position 31,627 of record NZ_JAPVZE010000017.1, on the reverse strand, counting down.
AAAAACATAGATTACTCGCTCTAGCTCTTATTTCAAGCTTTACATTAATGGGAGCCGTATCAGCTGCTGTACAATATCCAGATGGAGGAGTATGGACATACGGAGAAGGCTCAGGAGGAGGATGGGCTTTTTCAAATTACTACCATGGTAAAAAATACCATTATTCATCCGTCGTGAGCAGATGGAATAGTGATTCTGATAAAGGAGAAGCTCCTGCTGGAAAAACCTCCTACGCATGGATCTGGACCGAATGGGGAGAAAAAGTAGCATTTTACTATGATTATAAGTAATCGTTCTTTGATTTAAATCGTTCCCCTTGTAGCTCGTACAAGGGGAATCATTCTTTTATAAGGAGTCTACTATGAAGAAACTATTTATTTGCTTGTCTACTATTTTTCTCAGTTGCTTCTTCATTTGGATTATTATCTTACGTGCCCCTCAGTATCTCTATACTAGTTATGACTCCGTTACCTTGCTACGTGTTAAAAATGGGGCACAAGAGCCGACTCGTGAGGAGTTTGAGCGAGAGTTGGAGAAGTTTGCAAGCTCGGAGCAGAGTTTGATTGCCAGACGGATAGTAGAGCCGAGTAAGGATGGAAGGACCAACTTCACCTATGCGACTTATGGTCAGGGAGGCTTGCCAAAAGAGTTTCAAGCGGCTAGCCAAGAAAGCCGAGAACGGAGCGATCCTCTCAATAGTTACCTTCTCTTGTCTGGTTCATTGACCAAGGAAAAATTAGCTGCAAAATTAGATGATTTAGGTTATAAAGCGATTGCAGACCGCAAAACTCCTCCGTATCTTTTAGCTTTTTGGATTGCTTTAAATCCGTTGTTGTTGATTAGTTTAGCTATATTTGGATTAGCTTTCTTTGCCATGGTGATTATCACTCGGATTAAGGAGATGCGTGCTGCAGGGATCCAGCTCTTTTCAGGACAGACCCTCTTGTCCATCATAGGAAGCGCCTTATACGATGATGTCAAGTGGCTTTGCTTAGCTGGGGTTTTATCCCTTATAGTGGGAGGTGCTGTCCTCCTCGGACAAGGGCTCTTTTATCCCGTTCTTTTAGCAGCCTTTAGTATCGGAGTGGGGCTTTATCTTCTCTTTTTATTGGGAATTTCGCTAGTACTGAGCCTGCTCTACTTGATGAGCTTGAGCTACAAGGCTTTGGTTCCTGTGTTAAAAGGACGTTTGCCCCTCAAACGCTTGATGACCTTGACCTTGTTATGTCAGTTGGTTGCTGTCTTTACAGTAGGTTATGCAGTCAAGACTGGCTTGACTTCTTACCAGCGTTTACAGGAACTCCAACTATCCAAGCAAGCTTGGGAAGACCGAGCAGATTATTATCAAATTTCTTTTGGCTTAGGTGATAGAGTAGAAGATACAGAAAATCAGAGCAAGTGGTATGCCTTTGCCAAGGAAGCAATCGAAGAAGAACAAGCTCTTTATGTAAAGGATAATCTGCTCCATTTTGCCAATCCAAAAGGAAAAAATGAACAGGGAGAGACACTGGATACCTATAGTCCAGATGCTAATACGCTCTATGTTAGTCCTAGTTATTTGGAGAAGGAAAAGGTCGTGGTAGATGCTGAGACCAAACAGAAGTTAGCCCATCTCCAAAAAGGTGAGTTTGTCCTCTTGCTCCCAGAACATTTGCGCTCTCAAGAAGCAGAACTAAAAAAAATCTTTGAAGAAAGCATGAGTTATTATGGAAAATCTGGTGAGGAGGCAAGTGCTCCTTTGGATTATGAGATGAAAGCGCACGTTAGTTATCTTTCAATGGGAGAAAAGCGATTTGTTTATAATAACGGTGAGAACCCCGTATCCACTCAGTATTTGACGGATCCGATTTTAGTGGTATTCACGCCGACTTCTACAGGTGATAGTTTTACATCCTTATCTAGTTGGTCTATCAATACTGGTAAGAATATCTTTGTCAAAGGATATGAAGATGGAATTAAACTCTTGAAAAATGCAGGAATTTATGATCAAGTATCCTACCTCAAGGAGGGACGAAGTGTTTACCTCGCACGTTACTATGAGGTTCAAACACAAACTCTAACCCTTATTTTAGGAGCTATTATTGGAATCGCGAGTTCTTTGCTTCTCTTTTATTCTGTGAATCTTCTTTATTTTGAACAATTCCGTCGTGAGATTTTGATTAAACGAATTTCTGGTTTGCGATTTTTTGAAACGCACGCTCAGTATATGATTAGTCAATTTGCTAGTTTTGTATTCGGTGCGAGTCTCTTTATTTGGCGTAGTCGGGATGTGGTGATTGGATTGGTAACTTTATCGATCTTCCTCGTTAGTGCTATACTGACTCTCTACCGTCAAGCACAGAAAGAATCTCGTGTTTCTATGACCATTATGAAAGGAAAATAGGATGATTGAACTAAAGAATATATCTAAAAAATTTGGAAGCCGTCAGCTATTTTCAGATACTAATCTTCAATTTGAAGGTGGGAAAATTTATGCCTTAATCGGTACAAGTGGCTGTGGTAAGACAACCCTCTTGAATATGATTGGACGATTAGAGCCATATGACAATGGAGAAATTATCTATGATGGCACTTCTCTTAAGGACATCAAGCCTTCTGTTTTCTTTAGAGATTACTTAGGATACTTATTTCAAGATTTTGGCTTAATTGAAAGTCAAACTGTCAAAGAGAATCTCAATCTGGGTTTAGTTGGTAATAAGTTGAAAGAAAAAGAGAAAATCTCTTTAATGAAACAAGCTCTAAACCGTGTTAGCCTCTCTTATTTAGATTTAAAGCAACCTATCTTTGAATTATCAGGAGGAGAAGCACAACGTGTTGCACTAGCGAAGATAATTTTAAAGGATCCACCTTTGATTCTCGCAGATGAACCAACCGCTTCCTTAGACCCCAAAAACTCTGAGGAATTACTTTCTATCCTAGAATCTTTAAAAAATCCGAATCGAACGATTATTATTGCGACCCACAATCCTCTGATTTGGGAACAAGTGGACCAAGTTATTCGAGTTACTGATTTATCTCATAGATGATAAAAGAATATTAAGTTAGAAGAAAGAGTCACAAATACACTTTGTGGCTTTTTTATTTCCATAAAAATGGTAAAATAGTAGGAGTAGAAATGGAGTTTGAGACATGAAAGTAATCGATCAATTTAAAAATAAGAAAGTACTTGTTTTAGGTTTGGCTAAGTCTGGTGAGTCTGCAGCCCGTTTGTTAGACAAGTTGGGTGCTATTGTGACAGTAAATGACGGCAAGCCTTTTGAGGAGAATCCTGCTGCTCAAAGCTTGCTAGAAGAGGGAATCAAGGTTGTCACTGGTGGGCATCCTTTGGAGCTCTTGGATGAAGATTTCGCTCTGATGGTGAAAAATCCAGGTATCCCTTATAGCAATCCCATGATTGAAAAGGCATTGGCAAAGGGGATTCCAGTCCTGACTGAGGTGGAATTGGCTTATTTAATCTCAGAAGCGCCAATTATCGGTATCACTGGTTCAAATGGGAAAACAACCACAACGACGATGATTGGGGAAGTTTTAACTGCTGCTGGTCAACATGGTCTCTTATCAGGGAATATTGGCTATCCTGCTAGTCAAGTGGCTCAAACTGCGACAGCCAAGGACACGCTCGTCATGGAACTTTCTTCTTTCCAACTGATGGGTGTCCAAGAATTCCATCCTGAGATTGCGGTTATTACCAACCTCATGCCCACTCATATCGACTATCATGGTTCTTTTGAGGAGTATGTGGCAGCTAAGTGGAATATCCAGAACAAGATGACAGCAGCTGATTTCCTTGTCTTGAACTTTAACCAAGACTTGGCAAAAGAATTGGCTAGCAAAACACAAGCCACTGTTGTACCATTTTCAACACAGGAAAAGGTTGATGGAGCTTATCTGGAAGATGGTCAACTCTACTTCCGTGGAGAAGTGGTCATGGCAGCGAGTGAAATTGGTGTTCCAGGTAGCCACAATGTAGAAAATGCCCTTGCGACCATTGCAGTAGCCAAGCTCCGTGGTGTAGACAACCAAACCATCAAGGAAACTCTTTCAGCCTTTGGAGGTGTCAAACACCGTCTCCAGTTTGTGGATGAGATCAAGGGGGTCAAATTCTATAACGATAGCAAGTCAACCAATATCTTGGCTACTCAAAAAGCCTTGTCAGGATTTGACAACAGTAAGGTTATCTTAATTGCAGGTGGTTTGGATCGTGGCAATGAGTTTGACGAATTGGTGCCAGATATTACTGGGCTCAAGAAGATGGTCATCCTCGGTCAGTCTGCAGAACGTGTCAAACGGGCAGCAGAGAAGGCTGGTGTGACTTATGTAGATGCGACTGATATTGCTGATGCGACCCGCAAGGCTTATGAGCTTGCGACTCAAGGAGATGTGGTTCTCCTCAGTCCTGCCAATGCTAGCTGGGATATGTATGCTAACTTCGAAGTACGCGGTGACCTATTTATCGACACAGTAGCGGAGTTAAAGGAATAATATGAAAAAAATTGTCTTTACAGGTGGGGGAACGGTTGGACATGTCACCCTCAATCTTTTGTTAATGCCTAAGTTCATCGAAGACGGCTGGGAAGTTCACTACATTGGTGATAAACACGGAATCGAACACCAAGAAATCCTCAAGTCAGGTTTGGATGTTACTTTCCATTCCATAGCGACAGGGAAATTACGTCGTTACTTCTCTTGGCAAAATATGCTGGATGTCTTCAAAGTTGGTTGGGGAATTGTCCAATCCCTCTTTATCATGTTACGACTGCGTCCACAGGCTCTTTTTTCTAAGGGAGGATTTGTGTCTGTGCCACCGGTTATCGCAGCGCGTGTGTCAGGGGTACCTGTCTTTATTCACGAATCGGACCTGTCTATGGGCTTGGCCAATAAAATTGCCTATAAATTTGCGACCAAGATGTACTCAACCTTTGAGCAAGCTGCTGGTCTTGCTAAGGTCGAGCATGTGGGGGCAGTGACCAAGGTTTCAGACCAAAAAACTCCTGAACCAGATGAATTGGTGGATATTCAAACCCACTTTGATCCCAAATTGCCAACCGTATTATTTGTCGGAGGTTCTGCAGGAGCTCGTGTATTTAACCAATTAGTGACAGACCATCAGAAAGAACTGACAGAGCGTTACAATATCATCAATCTGACAGGAGATTCTAGCCTCAATGAGTTGAGTAAAAATCTCTTTCGTGTTGATTATGTGACGGATCTCTATCAACCCTTGATGGAGATGGCGGATGTGGTGGTGACGCGCGGCGGTGCCAACACGATTTTTGAGCTCTTGGCTATGGCTAAACTCCATCTCATTGTTCCTCTTGGACGTGAGGCGAGCCGAGGAGACCAGATTGAAAATGCTGCCTATTTTGTTAAAAAGGGTTATGCAGCAGAACTCCAAGAGACAGAATTGACCTTGGAAAGCTTGGAGGAGAAAGTCAGTCACCTGCTTAGTCACAAGGATCAATACCAAGCTAGTATGAGGGCTTCAACTGAATTGAAATCTCTTGATGATTTTTATGCCCTACTAAGAAAAGACTTATCATAAGGAAAACCAATGTCAAAGGATAAGAAAAAAGAATCAAACCAGAAACAAGAATTGTCTGAATGGCAGAAACGGAACCAAGAATACCTGAAAAAGAAGGCTGAGGAGGAAGCTGCTCTAGCTGCGGAGAAGGAAAAGGAAAAACAAGCTCGAAAGGAGGCAAACTCGAAACTATTGGAGGAGGCCAAGAAATCCTCGAGTCAGTCCGACGAGGAAGATACAAGTCCAAGTCAGAAACCCTCCGAGAAAGATGAGAAAGCTCAAAAGGAAGACAGCGAAGTAAAAAAAGAGAAAGAGAAAAAGAAAAAAGAAAAGCCAGAAAAACCTGCCAAGCCGAAAATTGCTCCTGTTCATATTTGGAGGGCAGTTAGTATCTTGGTGCCGAGTGTTCTGGTTCTCCTCCTTTCTATCTATCTCTTGACCCCTTTTTCAACTCTCAAGCATATCGAGGTTAAGGGAAATAGTAACACGCAGGCGGATGACATCAAACAGGCTTCTGGAATTCAAGATAGCGACTATACCTTAGCTCTATTGTTGGATAAGGAAACATACGCTGAACGAATCAAGTCCAATCATTGGATAGAATCAGCGAAGATTAACTATCAATTTCCGACTAACTTTACGATTGAGGTTAAGGAATTCGATATTGTCGGTTATTATGTGTCTGGTGAAGAACATTATCCTATTCTATCTAGTGGTACAGTAGAGTCAACTCCTGTTGATCGCTTAAACTTGCCTGAGACTTATCTGACAGTTACCTTTAACGATGAGCAGCAGGTGAAAAAGCTGATAACAGGATTGTCTACCATCAGTGAGGATATCAAGAGTCAAATCCAGAAAATCGAATTAGCGCCGAGCAAGGCAACAGCAGATCTTTTAAAAATTACCATGCTGGATACAGATGAGATTTTGGTTCCCCTATCAGAATTGAGCAAGAAATTGCCTTATTACAGCAAAATCAAGCCACAATTGACAGAACCGAGTGTAGTCGATATGGAAGCTGGAGTATACAGCTATACCATAGCGGATAAATTGATAGAAGAAGCTGAGGAAAAAGCCAAACAAGAGGCCAAGGAAGCTGAGAAGAAAAAACAGGAAGAAGAAAAGAAAAAACAAGAAGAACAGGGAAATCAAAGCCAAACGAGCCAGCAATCACAGAGTCGTTAGACTAACTTTTCCTCTTGATTTTGAATGGTATAGAAGTCCAGTTTCGAGTTTTTGCTTGACAAGTCCTACTATAAATAATAGAATAGAAAAAAACCTTTAAAGCAGTCCAGAGAGGCAGCTAAGGTTAGACGGTGAAAGGGTGGACTCTACCCATTTTTCGTGGAACCTTGCTGTTGGCAGGTTCCTTTTTTCGTGGTTTATTTTTGACCATACTCTCTTGCTCTTAAAGGTAAAAGGAGAAAGGTATGCGCGAATATCGTCCAGTTATTGCTCTTGATTTTCCTAGTTTTGAGGCGGTCAAGGAATTTTTATCTCTTTTCCCGGCAGAAGAAAGTCTTTATCTAAAAGTAGGGATGGAGCTTTATTATGCGGAAGGTCCAGAAGTTGTCCGTTATTTGAAGTCACTGGGGCATAGTGTCTTTTTGGACCTCAAGCTACATGACATTCCCAATACAGTTAAATCTGCCATGAAGGTCTTATCTCAGCTTGGTGTAGACATGACCAATGTTCATGCTGCTGGTGGTGTGGAGATGATGAAGGCTGCACGTGAAGGTCTTGGGACACAAGCCAAATTGATTGCTGTGACCCAGCTTACATCAACGTCGGAAAGCCAGATGCAGGATTTTCAAAATATCCAAACCAGCCTGCAAGAGTCTGTGATTCACTATGCTAAAAAGACAGCTGAAGCAGGCTTGGATGGTGTCGTTTGCTCGGCTCAGGAAGTGCAACTCATCAAGCAGGCTACCAATCCAGATTTTATCTGTTTGACACCAGGAATTCGTCCAGCTGGAGCTGCGGTTGGAGACCAAAAACGTGTCATGACACCTGCTGATGCCTATCAAATCGGTAGTGACTATATCGTAGTGGGACGTCCTATTACCCAAGCTGAGAATCCTGTTGCAGCTTATCATGCTATCAAGGATGAATGGAACCAAGACAGAAATTAAAGAAATAGATTATAAAAATAAAAGGAGAATACTATGACACTTGCTAAAGATATTGCTAGCCACCTCTTGAAAATTCAGGCAGTTTACCTTAAACCAGAAGAGCCTTTTACTTGGGCATCTGGTATCAAATCGCCGATTTATACTGACAACCGCGTGACTCTGGCTTACCCAGAAACTAGAACCTTGATTGAAAATGGTTTTGTAGATGCTATCAAGACAGCCTTTCCAGAGGTAGAAGTGATTGCAGGAACTGCGACAGCAGGAATTCCACACGGAGCTATCATCGCTGACAAGATGAACTTGCCTTTTGCCTACATCCGCAGCAAACCAAAAGACCATGGAGCAGGCAACCAAATCGAAGGCCGTGTAGCTCAAGGTCAAAAGATGGTTGTTGTTGAAGACCTCATTTCAACCGGTGGTTCTGTTCTCGAGGCAGTGGCTGCTGCCAAACGCGAAGGAGCAGACGTTCTTGGTGTTGTAGCTATTTTTAGTTATCAACTACCAAAAGCAGATAAAAACTTTGCAGACGCAGGTGTCAAACTTGTGACGCTTTCTAACTACAGCGAACTCATCCACCTAGCCCAAGAAGAAGGTTACATTACGCCAGAAGGATTGGACCTCCTAAAACGCTTTAAAGAAGATCAAGAAAATTGGCAAAATGCCTAAAACATAGAAAATCAGGTAGTCACTAGGATTGCCTGATTTTTTTGCATATGGGCAATAAAACTAAGGTTCCTAAAAGTAAAGGTAAAGAAGAATATAGGATAATGGTAGAATGAGAGTTATCTCTTTTTTGGAGCATATTCAGATAATCAGTTTGAAATTTCCAGACAAAATATTTGAAAAATTTTGAAAAAAGAGTTAGAATATTTTTTGTAATATACAAAGTAAACGCTTACTTATCAAGGAGGACATTTTATGTCATACAAAACAAGCAATGCAGAAGGTCATGTAGATTTCATCAATACCTATGATTTGGAGCCAATGGCGCAACAAGTCATTCCTAAAGCTGCCTTTGGTTATATCGCTAGTGGAGCAGAGGATACTTTCACTTTACGCGAGAACATCCGTGCCTTTAACCACAAACTCATCGTTCCTCATACGCTTTGTGATGTTGAAAATCCAAGTACAGAGATTGAATTTGCAGGTGAAAAATTATCTTCACCAATTATTATGGCACCTGTTGCGGCTCATAAATTGGCAAATGAGCAGGGGGAAGTAGCTACTGCGCGTGGTGTGCATGAATTTGGTTCTCTTTATACAACCAGCTCTTACTCTACCGTTGACCTTCCAGAAATTACGGAAGCTCTTCAAGGGACACCTCATTGGTTCCAATTTTACTTTAGTAAGGATGACGGGATTAATCGCCATATCATGGACCGTGTGAAGGCTGAAGGCTACAAAGCGATTGTCTTGACGGCAGATGCAACTGTAGGGGGGAATCGTGAGGTCGATAAGCGCAATGGTTTTGTCTTCCCAGTTGGTATGCCAATTGTTGAAGAATATCTGCCAGAAGGTGCTGGAAAATCAATGGACTTTGTTTACAAGTCAGCTAAACAACGCTTGTCTCCACGCGATGTCGAATTTATCGCTGAATATTCTGGTCTTCCTGTCTATGTCAAGGGACCACAATGCCGTGAGGACGTTGAACGTTCGCTTGCTGCGGGAGCTTCAGGTATCTGGGTAACCAACCACGGTGGCCGCCAAATTGACGGTGGGCCAGCTGCCTTTGACTCACTTCAAGAAGTAGCAGAAGCAGTTGATAAACGTGTGCCAATTGTCTTTGACTCTGGTGTTCGTCGCGGTCAACACGTCTTTAAAGCCTTGGCTTCAGGAGCAGACTTGGTAGCCATTGGTCGCCCTGTGATCTATGGTTTGGCTCTCGGTGGTAGTGTTGGTGTGCGTCAAGTCTTCGAGCACTTAAATGCAGAACTGAAGACAGTCATGCAATTATCTGGAACTCAGACTATTGAGGATGTCAAACACTTCAAACTCCGTCACAACCCATACAATCCAACCTTCCCAGTTGACCCTCGTGACTTAAAATTGTATTGATAAAGAAGACGGCCTCCACCTTATGTGGAGGTTTTTCTTCGTGTATAGAAAGATTAAATCGTTATTAGAAACTATATAAATATATTTTCCAGTCAAATATCTTGCTAGGGCTTTCAAATTCTGTTATACTGGTCCAGTAATTAAATAATAAAGACATTTGGGGTGCTTTAGGCTGAGATGATACCCATTGAACCTGATACAGTTAATACTGGCGAAGGGAAATGTGAAAAGGTTTTTTCGTATGTCGAAAAGAACTGTCTAATCTTGTAAGGTAAACTCTAATTCTCGTTTGTAATTGGAGTTTTTTTGTTTATCAAAAGAGGATAGGCTTGACGGCAAGTCTTTTGGCAGCTCTCCTTGAATGCCCCACTTTTCTTTAAAAAGGTCAAGTAAAACTAGAATTTTCTTGGTATTTTGTTGATTACGAACGAGTAAAGAGAGGAAAAGTAAATATGGAAACACAAGACTATGCATTTCAGCCGGGTTTGACCGTTGGAGAATTATTAAAAAGCAGTCAGAAGGATTGGCAGGCTGCAATCAATCATCGTTTTGTTAAGGAACTTTTTGCGGGGACAATTGAGAATAAGGTCTTAAAAGACTACCTGATTCAAGATTATCACTTCTTTGATGCCTTCTTATCCATGCTGGGTGCCTGTGTAGCTCACGCAGATCAGCTTGAATCCAAACTTCGTTTTGCCAAGCAACTAGGCTTTCTTGAAGTAGATGAAGATGGTTATTTCCAAAAGGCTTTCAAAGAGTTAAAGGTAGCAGAGAATGACTATCTAGAAGTGAACTTGCACCCTGTAACAAAAGCGTTTCAGGAGCTAATGTATTCTGCTGTGGCTTCATCAGACTATGCTCATCTTTTGGTCATGCTGGTCATTGCAGAAGGTCTCTATTTAGACTGGGGTTCTAAAGATTTGGCACTACCTGAAGCCTATATTCATTCGGAATGGATTAATCTCCACAGAGGTCCTTTCTTTACAGAGTGGGTTCAATTTCTGGTTGACGAACTCAATCGTGTCGGGAAAAATCGAGAAGATTTGACAGAACTTCAGCAACGCTGGAATCAAGCAGTTGCTTTAGAATTAGCCTTTTTTGATATTGGTTATGAATTATAGGACAGTTTCAATACTTTTATGTAGGTTAAAAGAATGAACAAACAAACTATATAAATATATTTTCCAATCAAATATCTTGCTAGGGCTTTCAAATTCTGTTATACTGGTCCAGTAATTAAATAATAAAGACATTTGGGGTGCTTTAGGCTGAGATGATACCCATTGAACCTGATACAGTTAAGACTGGCGAAGGGAAATGTGAAAAGGTTTTTTTCGTATGTCGAAAAGAACTGTCTAATCTTGTAAGCTAAACTCTAATTCTTGATTGTAATTGGAGTTTTTTTGTTTGTTAAAAGAGGATAGGCTGAACGTTAATACTCTTCGAAAATCAAATTCAAACCACGTCAACGTCGCCTTGCCGTACTCAAGTACAGCCTGCGGCTAGTTTCCTAGTTTGCTCTTTGATTTTCATTGAGTATAAGCTTTTTGGTATCTCTCCTTGAATGCCCCACTTTTCTTTAAAAAAGGAGTTTTTTATGTTGAAAAAATGGCAGTTAAAAGATGTTATCTTGCTTGCTTTCTTGTCTATCTTTTTTGGTGGCGTTTTTGTGGGTTCAGGCTATCTGTTTGATATCCTCACCCTGATCTTGGCCCCTCTTGGTTTGCAGGCCTTTGCCAATGAAATTCTCTTTGGTCTCTGGTGTATGGCTGCGCCCATTGCAGCTATCTTTGTTCCAAGAGTCGGAAGTGCAACGATTGGAGAAGTGTTAGCTGCACTTGCTGAAGTCCTTTATGGTAGCCAATTCGGTCTAGGTGCTCTTTTGTCCGGCTTGGTTCAAGGCTTGGGAAGTGAATTTGGTTTTCTCGTAACCAAGAATCGCTATGAAAGTTGGCTCTCTCTAACTGCCAATAGTATTGGGATTACGCTTTTTAGCTTTGTCTATGAATACATTAAGTTAGGTTACTACGCCTTTTCCCTTCCTTTTGTCCTTTCCTTGCTTGTGGTGCGTTTTATTTCTGTCTTTTTCTTCTGTGCCATCTTGGTTCGTGCCATTGTCAAGCTCTATCATCAGTTTGCATCTGGAGGTAAGGCATAGATGGGGCTGGAACTACGGGGGATTCAGTCACCAATCTTTTCGGAACCGATTGATTTTACTTTTCATGCGCAAGCTTTTACCTTGTTAGTTGGGAGCAGTGGTTCAGGAAAATCCAGTCTCTTTCAAATCATTGCCCAGGTCACTTCCTTACCCTATAGTGGTCAAGTCCTGATAGATGGAAACCAGGTCAGTCAGCTTTCAATCGTTGAACGTGTTCAGACGATCGGCATTCTCTTTCAAAATCCCAATCATCAATTTACCATGGAGAACTTGTTTGAAGAGCTGATTTTTACCTTGGAAAATATTGGGCATCCCGTTCAGGAAATTGATGCTAAAATAGCTGAGGTGGTCCGGCAATGTCGCTGCGAGGCAATCTTGCACCGTCCCATCCATCACTTATCAGGTGGGGAAAAGCAAAAGGCTGCGCTGGCTGTTCTATTTGCCATGAATCCTAGGGTCTATCTCTTGGATGAGCCCTTTGCTTCTATTGACCGCAAAAGTAGGATAGAGATCCTAGAGATTCTAAAGGAATTGGCCTCTAATGGGAAGACAGTCATCCTGTGTGACCATGATTTATCAGACTATGGAGCCTACATTGACCATATGGTGGAGCTAAGAGACGGGCAACTGAGGGAAGTGTTTCAAATCCCTACCTCTGAGATGACACAGGTTGCTTCAAAGGAAGTTTCCTCTAGCCTAGAACTATTCCATATGGATCGTGTGACTTGTGAGCTGGGTAATCGTCCCCTCTTTTCGATTGCTGATTTCACGTTTTACCAAGGAATTTCCTGTATCCTAGGTGATAATGGTGTTGGGAAATCAACCCTCTTTCGTTCCATTCTTCAATTTCAAAAGTATAGAGGGCGCATTACTTGGAAGGGTTCGGTCCTAAAAAAGAAAAAGAGTCTGTATCGTGACCTGACGGGTGTCGTTCAGGAAGCTGAGAAGCAATTTATCCGAGTCAGTCTGAGAGAGGAACTTCAATTAGATAGCTCAGACTCGGAAAGAAATCAGCGAATTCTACAAGCTTTACGATATTTTGATCTGGAGCAGGCGCTTGATAAGAGTCCCTATCAATTAAGTGGTGGCCAACAAAAGATTCTTCAGCTCTTGACCATCTTGACCAGCAAGGCTTCTGTGATTTTACTAGATGAACCTTTTGCTGGTTTAGATAATAGAGCCTGCGCCTATTTTTGTCAGTGGATTCTGGAGGACAGAAATCAAGGGAGAAGTTTTTTGATCATTAGCCATCGTTTAGATCCCTTGATTTCTGTGGTCGATTATTGGATTGAGATGACTAGTGAGGGTCTCCGTCATATTAAAGACGTGACCATCAGCAAACCTCTCACATCTCGGAGTATCAATACTCAAGGGGAGGTGAAGTAGTATGGTCAAAGTAGCAACCCAGACACCGATAATCGGTCTCTTCTTTCTAATTTTATCCTTGGAAACATCTTTCATTCCTTCGATTGCTCTTAATCTTTCAGTAGTCGCATTTTGCATTCTCTTCATGCTCTACTACCGTCGATTTAAATTGTTGGCTTGGATGCTTGTGCTCGCCATTTTACCATCTTTTGCCAATTACTGGGCAGTACAGTTACATGGGGATGCTTCGCAGGCAGTGATACTTGGAACGAGGGCCTTTGTGACGGTTTGTATCGGTCTTGTCTTTGTTTCCAGTATTTCCTTAAAAGAGCTTCTCTTGTACTTGGCTCAAAAGGGGTTATCACGGTCTTGGGCCTATGCCTTAATTGTGGTATTCAATGCCTTTCCCCTCATTCAACAAGAAATCAAGTCCCTCAAGGAAGCTTGCTTATTGCGTGGTCAAAAATTGCATGTTTGGTCTCCCCTGATTTACAGTAAGGTTCTGATGACAGTCTTTAGGTGGCGCCATCTTTACCTGAGAGCTCTATCTGCGCATGGATATGACGAGCATGCACAGTTGGAGAATAGTTATCGGACTTTTTATATTTCTCAGAGGACAAAATTGATCTACCTACTTTTCTTTTTATTGCTTCAAACCAGCCTATTTCTATAAAGGAGTTATTATGGAATTTACAGATATTGCGATGGAATTATCCAAGGAAGCTTGGCAGGCTTCCTTTCATCACCCCTTTGTTTTACAGTTACAAGAGGGGAATTTAGAACCTTCTATTTTCCGCTATTACCTGATTCAGGATGCCTACTATCTGAAGTCTTTTTCAGAAGCCTATCACCTCTTGGCTGATAAGACTTCAAACGAGGAGATGAAAAGACTCTTGAAACAAAATGCCCAGAGTCTAGTGGAGGGTGAGTTGTTTATTCGCCAACAATTTTTTAAGGAATTGGGAATCAGTGACCAGGAGATGGACGAGCAACCGATTGCTCCGACTTGCTATCATTACATTTCGCATATTTATCGGCAATTTGCAGAGTCAAATTTGGGCATTGCTTTTGCTAGTTTACTTCCATGTCCTTGGTTATACCATGATTTAGGCAAGGAACTTAATCGCAAACCATCCCCGAATCCTCTTTATCAACAGTGGATTGAAACCTATATCACCGATGAGTTAGAACAGCAGGTTAAAGAGGAAGAAGAGCTGGTCAATCAACTCTATCAAGAAAGCGACGAGACAGACAAACAAAAAATGCTAGAGGCCTTCCAAAGAAGTGTCCACATGGAAGCCAAGTTTTGGGAGATGGCTTACCAACATCAAACCTGGACGAGTGATTTGCAGTCCTTAGAAACAGAGAAGAAATAGAAAATGAGAAACCACCAACTACAAGTTCACAAATTAACCATTTTATCCATGATGATTGCCCTTGACGTAGTTCTTACACCCATCTTTCGAATTGAAGGGATGGCACCGATGTCCAGTGTAGTCAACATTCTTGCAGGAATCTTGATGGGGCCTGTTTATGCCTTGGTCATGGCTACAGTCACAGCCTTTATCCGTATGTCTACTCAAGGTATTCCGCCCTTGGCCCTCACAGGAGCTACTTTTGGAGCCCTCCTTGCAGGTCTCTTTTATAAGTACGGTCGAAAATTTCATTATTCTGCCCTAGGAGAAATCTTGGGAACAGGGATTATCGGTTCTATTGTTTCCTATCCTGTCATGGTTCTCTTTACGGGATCTGCGGCCAAGCTCAGCTGGTTTATCTACACTCCTCGATTTTTCGGAGCAACCTTGATCGGTACAGCCATAGCTTTTCTTGCCTTTCGATTTTTAATCAAGCAGGAATTCTTTAAAAAAGTACAAGGATATTTCTTTGGTGAAAGGATAGACTGATGCAGGAATTTACAAATCCCTTTCCTCTAACCTCCAGCTCCTTAATTCACTGCATCACCAATGAGATTTCCTGCGAGATGCTGGCCAATGGCATTTTGGCTCTGGGATCTAAACCTGTCATGGCAGATGATCCCCGTGAGGTCCTTGATTTTACCAAACAAAGTCAAGCTCTCTTCATCAATTTGGGGCATTTGTCAGCTGAGAAGGAGAAAGCAATCCGTATGGCAGCTTCTTATGCAGCTCAAGCTTGTCTCCCAATGGTAGTAGATGCGGTTGGCGTAGCAGCATCTTCCATTCGTAAGGGACTAGTTAGAGATCTTTTAGAATACAAGCCCACGGTCCTTAAAGGAAATATGTCAGAAATCCGAAGTCTTGTTGGTTTAAAACACCACGGAGTCGGGGTCGATGCTAGTGCTAAAGATCAAGAAACTGAGGATTTGCTTCAAGTCTTGAGAGACTGGTGTCAGCTTTATCCTGGCATGTCATTCTTAGTCACTGGACCCAAGGACCTCATTGTTTCGGAGAATCAGGTTGCAATATTGGGAAATGGCTGTGCAGAATTGGACTGGATAACAGGGACAGGAGACCTGGTTGGAGCCTTGACAGCCGTTTTTCTCAGTCAAGGAAAGACTGCATTTGAAGCTTCTTGCCTAGCAGTTTCTTATCTCAATATCGCTGCTGAGAGAATACTTGTTCAAGGAATGGGATTGGAAGAGTTTCGCTTTCAAACTCTCAATCAGCTCTCTCTCCTAAAAAGAGACGAAAACTGGCTAGAAGCCATCAAAGGAGACTTTTATGAATAGAAAAGTACTTAGACTGTATCTAGTAACCAATCGCTACCAAGATTCCTTGGAAAACTTTCTTAAAAAGGTCGAGACGGCCTGCCGTTCAGGTGTTACCATTATCCAACTACGAGAAAAAAATCTCACTACCAATCAATATTATCAACTGGCAAAACAAGTCAAGGAAATAACAGATGCTTACCAAGTCCCCTTAATTATCGATGATCGGTTGGATATCTGTCTTGCAGTCGATGCTGCAGGTTTGCATATTGGCGACGATGAACTACCAGTTTCGGTTGCCCGCCAAGTATTGGGTCCTGAAAAAATCCTCGGTGTCACTGCTAAAACAGTAAAAAGAGCTCTTGAAGCAGAAACATCGGGTGCAGATTACTTGGGGACAGGAGCTATTTTCCCGACAATTACCAAAGAAAATGCACCTATCACCCTGATTTCAACCTTGAAAACCATTTGCCAAACGGTCGCCATTCCAGTAGTTGCTATTGGAGGCTTGACGTCAGAGAATATTGACCAACTTGCTGCAACTGGCATAGCTGGAGTAGCCGTTGTTCGTGATTTGATGCAGGCAGAAGATATAGAGGCAAAAACGCAAGCATTTTTAACAAAGCTGGATGACATGATTTCCTAATCAAAAACTCTCTAATTCCCTTAAAGTGGGAACTAGAGAGTTTTTCTTAATCTTTAAAACTTGTATGGTTGACTGGACCAGAACCATGACCGAGTTGAGGGGCGTCTTGGATGGCTTTTGTGATAAAGGCCTTGGCCTTATCCACTGCCTGATAAAGACTTCTGCCCTTGGCAAGTTCAGCCGTAATCACTGCAGCAAAAGTACATCCAGTACCATGGGTGTGACAGGTTTGAATTCGTGGACTTTCCCAGACAAATTGTTCCTCCTTGGTAAAGAGGAAATCCTTGGCACCACCTTCAAGATGACCACCTTTGATAACTACAGACTGAGGGCCAAATTCTTTTAAAATCAGGCGACCAGCACGTTGCATGTCTTCTGGATCATGGATTGAAAAACCAACAATCTCTTCTGCCTCAGGAAGATTGGGGGTGATGATGGTAGCAAGGGGAAGCAAGTTTGTTTTTAGGTAGCTTCTCGCACTAGTATCTATCAGGGTGTCCCCACTTGTAGCGACCATAACAGGGTCCAGCACATAGGGACAATCCAGCTTTTTAAGGTAGGGTTGGATGATCTCCATGATTTCAGTAGTTGCCAACATCCCAGTTTTTACAGCCTGAGGCTTGATATCCGAAAAGACACTTTCCAATTGAGCTTCCAGCATTTGGTTGGAGACGTGCTCGATTAATTGAACGCCTCTTGTATTTTGAGCGACAAGACTGGTCACAACTGCCATTCCATAGACATCTCTCGCTTGGAACGACTTTAAGTCAGCCATAATGCCAGCACCGCCACTGGGGTCTGTCCCAGCAATGGTCAGAGCAACGGGTAAATAAGTCATCTAAAACCTCCCAACCAACTGAAGTTTGTATTCTTAAGAACAAGCAAGTCTGTTTTAGGAAGGAAATAGAAGACCAGATAGTCCTCATCATCATTTCCACTTCCATCAGCTAGCATTACCTAGATTGAGTCAAAGGGATCTAACAGTCGTTAATCTCAGCTTTACGCACCCCTAGTGGTTGTTTTCTTTTTTCTTCAGTATAGCATATTTTTATAGTTTATATAGTGAAATTTGACTGCAAATCTCTCGTTACAGGATTAGAATTCTATTTTTCGAAAAAATAATAAAAATTATAGTTGACAAATGTAGATTTTGAGAGTATACTAATAACTGTAATCGACAAATGTAGATTTAGGAGGTGTGATGATGCAGATTTCAGATGCAGAATGGCAGGTCATGAAGATTATTTGGATGCAAGGAGAGCAGACCAGTACGGATTTAATCAGGGTTCTGGCGGAGCGGTTCGACTGGTCCAAGTCGACCATTCAAACTCTTTTGGCTCGTTTGGTTGAGAAAGAGTGTCTGACAAGGAAAAAAGAAGGCAAGTTCTTTGTCTATTCAGCCCTTTTAACTTTGGACCAAAGTCGGGATTTACTTGTCCAAGATATCAAGGACAAGGTTTGTTCCCGTAGGATTAAGAACTTGTTGGCTGATTTGATTGTGGAATGTGATTTCACTCAGGCTGACTTGGAAGACTTAGAAGCTGTGATTTCTAAGAAGAAATCAAGCGTTGTAACAGAAGTAAGATGTAATTGTATGTAAAGGAGACGTCATGTTAAATAGTATTGTAACCATTATTTGTATTGCCCTTATCGCGTTTATCTTGTTTTGGTTTTTCAAAAAGCCTGAAAAATCTGGACAAAAGGCCCAGCAAAAAAAGGGTTACCAAGAGATCCGAGTGGAAGTCATGGGGGGCTATACGCCTGAGTTGATTATTCTTAAAAAATCAGTGCCAGCCCGCATTGTCTTTGACCGCAAGGACCCTTCACCCTGTCTAGATCAGATCGTCTTTCCAGATTTTGGTGTGCATGCGGACTTGCCTATGGGTGAAGAGTATGTAGTGGAAATCACACCTGAGCAGACTGGAGAGTTTGGCTTTGCATGTGGTATGAACATGATGCACGGCAAGATGATTGTAGAGTAGGAGGAGACTATGACAGAAATTGTGAAAGCAAGCCTAGAAAATGGCATTCAAAAAATCCGTATCCGAGCTGAAAAAGGCTATCATCCAGCCCACATTCAGCTTCAAAAAGGGATTCCCGCTGAGATTACCTTTCATCGTGCCACCCCTTCAAACTGTTATAAGGAAATTCTTTTTGAAGAAGAAGGGATTCTAGAACCAATCGGTGTAGACGAGGAGAAGACAATTCGTTTTACACCTCAAGAATTAGGTCAACATGAATTTTCATGTGGCATGAAGATGCAAAAGGGGAGCTATACCGTAGTTGAGAAGACGCGAAAATCTCTATCCCTTTTACAGCGTTTTTGGATTACTAGTATCTTTACCCTGCCTCTTGTTTTCCTCATGATCGGGATGTTGACAGGGACTATTAGTCATCCAGTCATGCATTGGGGCACCTTTTTAGCCACAACGCCTATTATGCTGGTAGCAGGTGGTCCTTATATTCAGAGTGCTTGGGCCAGCTTTAAAAAACACAATGCCAACATGGATACCTTAGTGGCACTGGGAACTCTGGTAGCCTATCTTTATAGTCTGGTTGCTCTCTTTGCTGGGCTCCCTGTTTACTTTGAAAGTGCTGCCTTTATCCTCTTCTTCGTTCTTTTAGGGGCAGTTTTTGAGGAGAAAATGCGAAAAAACACTTCCCAAGCTGTGGAGAAATTACTTGATTTGCAAGCTAAAACAGCAGAAGTCTTGCGTGATGATCGCTATGTTCAAGTTCCTTTGGAACAAGTCAAGGTAGGTGACCTGATTCGAGTGCGTCCCGGTGAAAAGATTGCGGTTGATGGTGTTGTAGTCGAAGGCGTCTCCAGTATTGACGAATCCATGGTGACAGGTGAGAGTCTGCCAGTAGACAAAACAGTTGGAGATACTGTGATTGGCTCTACCATCAATAATAGTGGCACTCTTATTTTTAAAGCAGAAAAAGTTGGTTCAGAGACTGTCTTGGCACAGATTGTGGACTTTGTGAAGAAAGCTCAAACCAGCCGTGCACCGATTCAGGATTTGACGGATAAAATTTCAGGGATTTTTGTTCCTGCAGTTGTCATTTTAGCGATTCTGACTTTTTGGGTTTGGTTTGTCTTGCTTGAGGCTAGCTTTGTGACCTCTCTCCTTTATGGGGTGGCAGTGTTGATTATCGCCTGCCCTTGTGCCTTGGGACTTGCAACACCAACGGCCCTTATGGTGGGGACAGGTCGCAGTGCCAAGATGGGGGTTCTCCTAAAAAATGGAACAGTCTTACAGGAAATCCAGAAAGTCCAAACTCTCGTCTTTGATAAAACAGGGACTTTGACAGAAGGGAAACCTGTGGTAACAGATATTATCGGCGACGAAGTAGAAGTGCTTGGATTGGCAGCCTCCTTGGAAGAAGCTTCCCAACACCCACTGGCTGAGGCCATTGTCAAGCGAGCGAGTGAAGCTGGACTTGAGATTCAAACTGTTGAAAATTTCCAAGCCTTGCACGGAAAAGGTGTCTCAGGGCAAATCAATGGGAAACAAGTCTTACTTGGAAATGCTAAAATGCTAGATGGCATGGATATTTCTAATGCTTATCAGGAAAAACTTGAAGAACTGGAAAAAGAAGCTAAGACAGTTGTGTTCTTGGCTGTTGACAATGAAATCAAAGGCTTGCTTGCACTACAAGATATTCCTAAGGAAAATGCTAAACTTGCCATCAGTCAGTTGAAAAAACGAGGTCTTAAAACAGTCATGCTGACAGGGGATAATGCTGGTGTGGCGCGTGCCATTGCAGATCAGATTGGCATTGAAGAGGTCATTGCAGGTGTATTGCCAGAAGAAAAAGCACATGAAATCCATAAACTACAATCAGCTGGAAAAGTAGCCTTTGTTGGTGATGGTATCAATGACGCTCCTGCCCTCAGTGTAGCGGATGTGGGAATTGCTATGGGAGCTGGAACAGATATTGCCATCGAGTCAGCAGATTTGGTGTTGACAACTAATAACCTCTTAGGAGTTGTTCGTGCCCTTGATATGAGTAAGAAAACCTTTAATCGAATTCTGCTCAATCTTTTCTGGGCCTTTATCTACAATGTCGCCGGAATTCCGATTGCAGCAGGAGTCTTTTCAGGAATTGGTCTCGTTCTCAATCCAGAACTGGCTGGTCTAGCCATGGCTTTTAGTTCTGTATCTGTTTTAACCAGTTCACTCATGCTAAACTTTAGTAAAATAGACTAAAAGCGAGCTTGCTCGCTTTTTATTATAAAACAGTTGTATAAAACGTTTTCAAACTGTACTGTAATAGAGAATAAAAACTTCTGAGCACATTCTTAGGAGACCAAAAACAAATGTGGTAAAGTAGTAGAGTAAAAATTTGCTGAAACGTTTCCAATTAGTATATGAAAACGGATTTATCAAGTTTTAAAAATATTTGAAGGAGAGTTATCATTATGACTCAAGGGAAAATTACTGCATCTGCAGCAATGCTCAACGTATTGAAAACATGGGGTGTAGACACTATCTACGGTATCCCATCAGGAACACTCAGCTCACTTATGGACGCTTTGGCTGAAGACAAAGATATCCGTTTCTTGCAAGTTCGCCACGAAGAAACAGGTGCTCTTGCAGCGGTTATGCAGGCTAAATTTGGCGGATCTATCGGTGTTGCAGTTGGTTCAGGTGGACCTGGTGCAACTCACTTGATCAATGGTGTTTACGATGCAGCTATGGATAACACTCCATTCCTTGCTATCCTTGGATCACGTCCAGTTAACGAATTGAACATGGATGCCTTCCAAGAATTGAACCAAAACCCAATGTACAACGGTATCGCTGTTTACAACAAACGTGTAGCTTACGCAGAGCAATTGCCAAAAGTGATTGACGAAGCTTGCCGTGCTGCCGTTTCTAAAAAAGGTCCAGCTGTCGTTGAAATTCCAGTAAACTTTGGTTTCCAAGAAATCGACGAAAACTCATACTACGGTTCAGGTTCATACGAGCGTTCATTCATCGCTCCTGCTTTGAACGAAGTTGAAATCGACAAAGCTGTTGAAATTTTGAACAACGCTGAACGTCCAGTTATCTACGCTGGTTACGGTGGTGTTAAAGCTGGTGAAGTAATCACTGAATTGTCACGTAAAATCAAAGCGCCAATCATCACAACTGGTAAAAACTTCGAAGCGTTCGAATGGAACTACGAAGGTTTGACAGGTTCTGCTTACCGTGTTGGTTGGAAACCAGCCAACGAAGTGGTCTTTGAAGCAGACACAGTTCTTTTCCTTGGTTCAAACTTCCCATTTGCTGAAGTTTACGAAGCCTTCAAGAACACTGAAAAATTCATCCAAGTCGATATCGACCCTTACAAACTTGGTAAACGACATGCCCTTGATGCTTCTATTCTTGGTGATGCAGGTCAAGCAGCGAAAGCAATCCTTGACAAAGTGAACCCAGTTGAATCAACTCCATGGTGGCGTGCAAACGTGAAGAACAACCAAAACTGGCGTGATTACATGAACAAACTCGAAGGTAAAACTGAGGGTGAATTGCAATTGTACCAAGTTTACAATGCAATCAACAAACATGCTGATCAAGACGCTATCTACTCAATCGACGTAGGTGACACTACTCAAACATCTACTCGTCACCTTCACATGACACCTAAGAACATGTGGCGTACATCTCCACTCTTTGCGACAATGGGTATTGCCCTTCCTGGTGGTATTGCTGCTAAGAAAGACAATCCAGATCGCCAAGTATGGAACATCATGGGTGACGGTGCATTCAACATGTGCTACCCAGACGTTATCACAAACGTTCAATACGACCTTCCAGTTATCAACGTTGTCTTCTCAAATGGTAAATATGCCTTCATCAAGGACAAATACGAAGACACAAACAAACACTTGTTTGGTTGTGACTTCCCTAATGCTGACTATGCGAAAATCGCTGAAGCTCAAGGAGCTGTTGGATTTACAGTTGACCGTATCGAAGACATCGATGCAGTTGTTGCAGAAGCTGTTAAATTGAGCAAAGAAGGTAAAACTGTTGTTATCGATGCTCGCATCACTGAACACCGTCCACTTCCAGTAGAAGTACTTGAATTGGATCCAAAACTTCACTCAGAAGAAGCAATCAAAGCCTTCAAGGAAAAATACGAAGCAGAAGAACTCGTACCATTCCGTCTCTTCTTGGAAGAAGAAGGTTTGCAATCACGCGCAATTAAATAATTCCTTCGTGGAACTTAAAAAGATCGGAGCAATCCGGTCTTTTTATGGAGTATAGTAAATGAATTTAAATCAATTAGATATTATCGTTTCAGATGTTCCACAAGTCTGTGCTGACTTGGAGCGTATTTTGGATAAAAAGTCCGATTATGTTGATGACAGTTTTGCTCAGTTTACGATTGGCAGTCACTGTCTGATGTTGTCCCAAAATCATTTGATTCCTTTGGAAGATTTTCAGTCAGGAATCATTCTTCATATTGAGATTGAGGATCTAAATCAGAATTACCAACGGTTAAAAGAGATCGGTGTCGAGATTTTACACGGTCTTTGTGAAACGGATTGGGGAACAGAGTCCTTATTAGTTAAAGGGCCTGCTGGTCTAGTGATTGATTTTTATCGTATGAAGTAGGTAATTCTATTATCAAATTTTTTATCTAAACATTCTTGGAGTGAAACTTAAAAAGATCGGAGCAATTCGATCTTTTTTGTATTTATGCGACTTTCAGTCCGTCTCGCTCCGTTAGGTGCGAGACAAAAAACCACCCGTTTTCACGGGTGGTTATGATTTCTACACTTATTGTTTGGCTTCCTGTTTTAATTGTTGCACCTGTTCCTCGTACTGGACAAGCTCCCTGTCTTTTATATTGATAGTCGCTTCTGCTTCAGCAATGCGGCTTCTCAGATCTTGAGTCTTGTTATGGTGATAGCTAATACCAATAGCACTACCAGCAATGATCCCGATTACTAGACAAGTAAAAATCACCAAAATCAAGGGAGCAGATAGTTGTGTAAAGACAAGACTGACAGTTACTGTTTGACGATTGAGTAGACCAAATGAGATCACAATGACTAATAAGCTCAAACCGCCAATTAGATAAGCCTTATCTTTCAGTGACAATTCATTAAATTTTTTTAGCATAAGTTCCTTTTCTCCTGACTATGTTGATAGAAAACTACACACCATTTAGGTATTAACAAAATTCATTTTACTAGAAAATTTCGATACTGTCAATAATTTCTAACGGCTTATTTACCATCAATCAATCGATTCATTGAAAAGGAGTATTCATTTTCTAATATTTGATTGAGTAAACAGAACGGAGCAATTCGGTCTTTTTTCTGTTCCCTCTTTCTTATAACAAGATTGT
Organism: Streptococcus sp. 27098_8_51; assembly: GCF_041432205.1. Lineage (GTDB taxonomy): Bacteria > Bacillota > Bacilli > Lactobacillales > Streptococcaceae > Streptococcus. Next base: position 7,717 of record NZ_JAPVZE010000017.1, on the reverse strand, counting down.
GATAGTTTATATCTTTATAACAAAAGTTTTAAAGACTTGATTGTTTTGAAAGAATATTTTAAAATAAGATTCAGTAAAAATGAAAGAGGTTTTGAAAATGTCTGAAAAACAAATGAAAATTTTAGGTTGGGTAGCGACCTTTATGTCTGTTATGATGTATGTGTCTTACTTCCCACAAATTATGAACAACCTGGCTGGTCAAAAAGGGAACTTTATCCAGCCCTTGGTTGCAGCCATCAACTGTAGTCTCTGGGTTTACTACGGTCTTTTCAAGAAAGAAAGAGATATTCCACTTGCGGCTGCTAATGCACCAGGTATCGTTTTTGGCCTAGTAACGGCTATCACAGCTTTGATTTAAAAAGAAGACTGGTTTCAGTCTTTTTTGTACATAAAAATAGATTCTCAAGTAAAGAAAGTCTAATGAGAGTTGAGGAGAATAGCCGTTGACAGCGAGCTTTCTGATTGCTGCTTTAGGGGTTCCTCCATCAAGTAAGAGATTGTTTCGTTACTATTTTTACAAAATCTTCTCCCTACTTTATAAAATAGAAAAAAGAGTTCAATTCGAACTCTTTTTTTGCTATAATGAGGGGAGAAAAATCAGACAGGAGATCGACATGTCAGAACCATTATTTTTACAATCAGTTATGCAAGAAAAAATCTGGGGTGGGACCAAGCTACGTGATGAGTTTGGTTACGACATTCCAAGTGAAAAAATCGGGGAATACTGGGCTATCTCAGCCCACCCAAATGGAGTTTCTAAGGTAGCCAATGGACGCTACGAGGGAACAGACCTTGCTACTTTGTATGCGGAACACCGTGAGTTGTTTGGCAACCGTCCAGAACCAGTATTTCCTCTCTTAACTAAAATTCTCGATGCCAACGACTGGCTTAGCGTCCAAGTTCACCCAGACGATGCCTATGGACTAGAACACGAAGGCGAACTTGGAAAAACAGAATGCTGGTATATCATCGCAGCGGATGAGGGATCAGAGATTATCTATGGTCACAATGCCAAGTCAAAAGAAGAACTCCGCCAGCAAATTGAGGACAAGAACTGGGATGCCTTACTGACAAAAGTGCCAGTTAAGGCTGGAGATTTCTTCTATGTGCCAAGTGGTACCATGCACGCTATCGGTGCAGGTATCTTGATTCTTGAAACCCAGCAGTCTAGTGACACTACCTACCGTGTCTATGACTTTGACCGCAAGGATGACAAGGGCAACTTGCGTGAACTTCATCTTGAAAAATCCATCGATGTTTTAAACATTGGAGAACCTGCCAATAGCCGACCTGTCACTGTCAAAGCAGATGATCTACGTTCCACTCTCCTTGTATCCAATGATTTCTTCGCAGTTTACAAATGGGAAATTACTGGAAAAGTTAACTTTGAAAAGACAGCTGACTACAGCTTGTTGAGTGTCTTGGCTGGTCAAGGTCAACTAACTGTTGACGGGAAAAACTATCCAATCCAAAAAGGGAGCCACTTTATCCTACCAAGTGATGTTGAAGCTTGGACCTTGGAAGGGCAAGGTTTGGAATTGATTGTTAGCCATCCATAAAAAGAAAGGGCCTGAGTTTACTACTCAAGTCCTTTTTGATTACATAAATTGGGCGATAAAGACCACGATGATGATGATTGGAATGATAAAACGAAGAAGGAAAAGCCAAACTTGGAAAAGTCCTTGTTCCCATGTTCTTTCATCGAGATGGAGTTCCTCCTTAGCAAGAGCCTTTTTAAAGATATAGCCTGTAAAAAGTGAAAGGCAGAGGGCTCCAAATGGCATGAGGAGATTGGAAACCAAGAAGTCCATAGCGTCAAAGAAGGTCTTCCCAAAAATGTGAACATTCGCCATGACCCCATGGGATAGAGCTGAAGGAATTCCAAAGATAAAGGTCAAGATCCCTAAAATAGTGCTCCACTTGGCACGCTTGCGGTTGTCCTGGTTGGTGATATTGCCCACATTGATTTCCAGCATCACGACAGAGGAAGTAACCGTCGCAAAGAGGAAGAGCAAGAGGAAAAGAATGTAGAAAATGGTTCCAAAAGGCATCTTGTCAAAGAGTTGAGGCAAGACGATAAAGAGCAGGCTTGGTCCCCCTTCTGACTGAATATTGAAGGCTGACATGGCTGGAAAAATGGCTAGACCAGCCATGATGGATACTGAGATATTCATGGCTACGATGGAAATCCCTGACTGGACCAGATTGGTTTTCTTGTCCAAGTAGGATGCATAGGTCAGCATGGCTGTAACCCCTAGTGAGAGGGCAAAGAAAGATTGTCCCAGAGCATAAAGGAGACCAGCGCTAGTTAGTTTTGAGAAGTCTGGTTTGAGGAAGTAGAGAACGCCTTCCATGGCATTTGGTAAGCTGAGAGAGCGTCCAATAATCACAACAAAGATGATAAAGAGCAGGGGCATCATGACTTTCGAAGCTCTTTCAATCCCTTTTTGAACCCCACGTGATACAATAAAGATATTCAATAAGATAAAGGCTGCTTGAGCTCCTAGGGCAATGGCTGGATTTGAAATGATTGAAGTAAATAACTGAGCATAATCACCCGTACCGCCAAGCTGGAACAATTTTCCAAACTCAATACCTAGATAGACTAAAATCCATCCTCCGATAACACTGTAAAAGGAGAGGAGGATAAAGAGGGCAAAGGCACCAATCCAACCGATAAAGTTGTACTTGTTATTGTTACCAAGTTTTCCAAAGGTTTTGATAGCGGAAACGCCAGCGCTACGGCCAAGGGCAAACTCAGCCAGCAGGAGCGGGAAACCGATTAAAATAGTGGAAATGAGAAAGACCAGTAAAAAGCCTCCCCCGCCATTAGCGGCAGTCATGTAGGGAAATTTCCAAACGGCTCCAAGTCCGATGGCTGAACCAGCAGATGCTAGGATAAAGCCTAGTTTCGAGCCCCATTGCGATTTTTCTGACATAGTTGAAACTCCAATCTTGTTTTTTAAAATAAGAAAAGGCTACTTGAGTTGTCAAATAGCCTTCTCTCAATGGCTTTTTATGAGCTTTCTGTTTGATTGATAGACTTGACTATCCTATCATGTTTTCTAAGGTCTGTCAAGAAAACCATTTTCAAGTTTTCACACCTTTCTCAAAAAGTTAAAAATTTTTCGCAAAAACGCTTGACTCTGACCTAAGGGGAGGGGTTATACTATCAATGTAATACTCTTCGAAAATCTCTTCAAACCACGTCAGCTTTATCTGCAACCTCAAAGCTGTACTTTGAGCAACCTGCGGCTAGCTTCCTAGTTTGCTCTTTGATTTTCATTGAGTATAAGGAGGAAATCATGTACCATATAAAAGAAGCTGCGCAGCTTTCAGGTGTCTCTGTCAAGACTCTGCACCACTACGATAAGATAGGGCTCTTGGTTCCCTTAAAGTCGGAAAACGGCTATCGAACCTATAGTCAAGAGGATTTGGAACGACTTCAGGTCATTCTGTATTACAAATATCTAGGCTTTTCTTTAGAAAAAATAGCAGAGCTGTTAAAGGAAGAAAGGAAAGATTTATTGCCTCATTTGACTAGGCAGTTGGACTATCTAACTCGAGAAAGGCAACATCTGGATACCTTGATTTCCACCTTGCAAAAAACCATTCAAGAACAAAAAGGAGAAAGAAAAATGACCATTGAGGAAAAATTCACTGGATTTAGCTATCAAGACAATCAAAAATACCACCAAGAAGCGGTAGAGAAATATGGTCAAGAAGTTATGGACCAAGCGCTTGAACGCCAGAAAGGTCACGAAGATGAGGCTACGGCTGCCTTTAACCAAGTTTTTCAAGTTTTGGCTCAAAACCTTCAAGCTGGTCTGCTTGCAACAGCGGCCGAAAACCAAGAGCAAGCAGCCAAACTATTGCAAGCTATTCGTACTTATGGATTTGACTGCTCCGTTGAAGTATTCGGTCATATCGGTAAAGGCTACGTCTACAACCCAGAGTTTAAGGAAAACATTGACAAATTTGGACCTGGAACAGCCCAGTACACATCAGATGTCATATCGGCTTACGTCCAGACAAATGCAGAATAAATAGGCTAGGAATTTCCTAGCCTATTTTTTACTTCAAGTCATAAAGCCAGTCGTCACCGTCTTTGTAGTAAAAGAATTCACTGAGATTCTCTTCTAAAAAAACACGAAGCATATCAGACATATCATCAGTAGCAAGTTTTAGATGAGACAGATTGTCAAAATCCTCCCACCAAACTTTCCCTTCGTCTGAAGACTGGAGTTCACCAGTAAAGTATTCTGTCTTGTAAAAAAGGACGACATAACGATAATCCTTGTCATCGTACCAGTTTTTGATACCACAGAGTTGGGGTTTGGAAATGGTCAGACCAGTTTCTTCTTTCACTTCACGAATGACAGCATCGACAAAGGATTCGCCACGTTCAACATGACCACCAGGAAAAGTAATGCCTGGCCAGTCAGGGCTAACTCTGTCTTGGACCAGAACCTTGTCCCCATTTTTAATCAAGCACATGTTGACAAATTCAACTGATTCTCTTCTATTCATTTTTTACAACCTTTGATATTTAATCATAATGTAGACTTCCTGCTACCCATCCGGTGCAGAGGGCAGAAGTAATGTTAAAGCCACCCGTATGGGCATTGATATCTAGTACCTCGCCAGCAAAGTGGAGGCCAGGAACGAGCTTGCTTTCCAGGGTTTTAGGGTTGATTTCCTTAAGACTGACGCCTCCTTTGGTGACAAAGGACTTAGCCAATGACATTTTGCCAGTCACAGGGATTTTGAGGGACTTGATAGACTGGATAAGTTGGTCTCGTTCTTTTTCAGTCAGCTGTTTGACTTTTTCAGGATAGCCTTGCACAAGAAATTCTGCCAAGCGTTCTGGAAGTAAAGTTTTTAAAGCATTTTTCAAGGATTTTTCCCGATTTTCTTCTAGAAATGCCACCAAGTCGCTCTCAGAAAGTTGAGGCAAAACATCGAGCGAGAGAACCTCTCCACCCTTGACAAAGCTAGACATACGCAGAGCAGCAGGACCCGACAAACCAAAGTGGGTAAAGAGCAGATCGTGAGTGATGACATGCTTGCCATAGCTCAAGGTCACATCATCTAGTGAAATCCCCTGAAGCGCTTTGTGTGGAAAATCAGTCAACAATGGGCTCTCAGCAGCTTCAAGCTCAGTAATGGAGTGTTTAAAATGACGGGCAATCTCGTGGCCAAAACCAGTAGAACCAGTCGAAGGATAAGACTTACCACCTGTTGTGACAATGAGTTTATCACAAGTGAAGGTTTGGTCTGCGGACTTGAGGACAAACTGGTCGTCTATCTTTTTAACCGAAACAATCTCCGTTTGAGTAGCAACTTGACCACCGAGTTCAGTGATTTTCTTTTCTAGCGCCTCGATAATAGTCCGAGACTTGTCACTAGCAGGAAAGACGCGTCCATGGTCTTCGACCTTGAGTTTAACACCATTTTCCGTAAAAAAGTTGATGATATCATGGTTATCAAACTGGGAGAAGACACTGTAAAGAAAACGCCCATTTCCCGGGATGCCAGCTAGTAGGTCGTCCAAGCTACCATTGTTGGTCACATTACAACGACCACCGCCCGTTCCAGCTAATTTTTTGCCAAGTTTTCGATTTTTTTCGATGAGAAGAGTTTTTTGACCATAAAAGCTACTGGAAATTGTAGCCATCATGCCAGCAGGTCCACCACCGATGACAATAGTATCAAAATGTTTCATAGCTCTATTGTACCACAAAAAACAAGAGATGCTTGGCATCTCTTGTTGCTCATAATCTTAGTTAATTTCATATCCCATCAACAAACCGCCATCTTCTGCATAGAAACTGCAGAGACCAGACGTCGGGATGATTTTGATATCCGCTTGCGGGAAGGTTTCTAGCAAGCGTTCTGACAATTGCTGACAGAATTTTTCATTACTGCGATGAGCCATGACAATTCGACCACCAGCGTAGCCAGCCTTGATGAGTTCTTCATAGGCTGCTTGAAGGGATTTTTTTGGTCCACGCGCTTTTTGGAGTAGTTCTAGGGTTCCAGTTTCACTTGCTTCCCCAACCATACGGATGTTGAGAAGGCCAACAACTGTACCGATAAGCTTACTCAAACGGCCATTTTTTACCAAGTTATCGACCTTAGCGAGGACAAAGAGCAACTTCGTTTTTTCTTGGTAGGCTGTAATAGCTTTAACAATTTCCTCATAAGAAAGTCCTTGATCAATCAAACTATTGATTTTATCGACAATCAAGTCAACCTCACCACCTGCAGACAATGTATCGATCACATGAATCTGAGTGTCAGGATGTTCTTCAAGGTGGATATTCTTAGCGAGTTGTGCACTATTATGGCTACCTGAAAGAGTACCAGTGATAGTAACGACAAAGATATGCTTAGCACCTTCAAATGCACGCAAGTAATCATCAGGGCTAGGACAAGCTGATTTTGAAGCCTCAGAAGTCGCATACATTGTTTCCATCATGTGGTCAATGTTAAGATTGGCATCATCGATAAAGACCTGATCAGCTACTTGAATGGTTAAAGGAACACTAACAAATTCCGTATCAATAGCAGGAGTTGCCAGTTGACGATAATCACAACCAGAGTCAGCTACAATCTTCCAAGTCATAGAAATTCTCCATCTTTGTCACTTATACATTGACAAAGGTTCTGTCTTTTTTTACAATTATATCATGAAAGCCCTTGAAACAAAAGTACCACCTCTCTGTTGTCACAAGTAGAAAGAAATTGTTATGTCTGAACGTAAAATATCTGAAAAATCTCTTGAAAATCTCAGAAAATCAAATCAAGAATCCAATTTTTTAACCAGAGAAGCAATCGAGACGGCTCTTTTGCAACTTCTAGAGAAAAAAGACTTGGCCAAGATCAGTATTTCGGAGCTGGTCAAACGGGCGGGCGTCTCTCGTGCTGCCTTCTATCGTAACTATGACTCCAAAGAAGAGATTTTGGAAAGTGTTTTTAAACGCAGTGTCCATAATATTATGGAACAGTTGAGCCACTACGATGTCAAAACCGATCTTTATCTAGTCTGGGTACACCTTTTCCGCGCAGCCAAGAAAGAAGCCAAGGTTATTCAACTTGCTCTGGACTACCATTTGGAAAAGATTTTTGTCCAAGCCATGCAGGAATTTCTAGAAAAATATCACGGAAAATCAAAAGGCGTTAGTAGCTACCTTCATTCCTTTTGGAGTTCTGCCATCGTATCGGTTCTGCTCAAATGGATCAAGGATGGCATGAAGGTTCCAGCTGAAAAGATTGCAGATTTACGCTTGCCATTTTTCAAAAAATAGGGGATAAGGAGAAGACTTATGACAGAAAAAAGACTGGCTTGGGATGAGTACTTTGCAGCCCAGGCTTTACTGATTGCCAATCGTTCGACCTGCAAACGTGCCAAGGTGGGAGCTGTCTTAGTCAAAGACAATAAAGTCATTTCAACTGGCTATAATGGTTCCGTATCAGGAACGGAGCACTGTATTGACCACGAATGTCTGGTCATTGAAGGTCACTGTGTTCGAACCCTTCACGCCGAGGTTAATGCTATTCTCCAAGGGGCTGAGCGAGGGGTTCCCAGAGGATTTACAGCCTATGTGACCCATTTCCCTTGTCTGAACTGCACCAAACAACTGCTTCAAGTTGGTTGCAAGCGCGTGGTTTATATCAACCAGTACCGAATGGATGACTATGCCCAGTACCTTTA
>NZ_JAPVZE010000016.1:0-45624 GCF_041432205.1 Streptococcus sp. 27098_8_51 | reverse complement strand
AGTCTCACTGCTTCCTGTCGTTCTTCTTCCGTTAATTCTTTCTCAGTAAACAAGCGACCGAGATAATTTGGATTTACTTTCATACTTTAATATTCGTAAAAATATAGCGCTTTAGGTAATTTTTTAGTACAATTAAATCATGGAATTTAGAACAATTAAAGAGGATGGGCAGGTCCAAGAAGAAATCAAAAAATCACGCTTTATCTGTCATGCCAAGCGTGTCTATAGTGAAGAAGAAGCTCGTGACTTTATCACTGCTATCAAAAAAGAACACTACAAAGCCACCCATAACTGCTCTGCTTTTATTGTAGGGGAACGCAGTGAGATAAAGCGTACGAGTGATGATGGCGAACCTAGTGGTACTGCTGGAGTCCCTATGCTTGGCGTCTTAGAAAATCATAATCTTACCAATGTCTGCGTAGTAGTTACTCGTTACTTTGGTGGAATTAAGTTAGGCGCTGGAGGTTTGATTCGTGCTTACGCAGGTAGTGTGGCCTTGGCTGTCAAAGAAATTGGCATTATTGAAATCAAAGAGCAGGCTGGCATAGCCATTCAGATGTCTTACGCTCAGTATCAAGAATATGGCAATTTCCTTAGAGAGCATCATCTCATGGAGCTGGATACAAACTTTACAGATCAAGTTGATACAATGATTTATGTTGATAAGGAAGAGAAAGAAAATATTAAGTCTGCTCTTGTAGAGTTTTTTAATGGAAAGGTTACTTTAACAGATCAAGGTTTACGAGAAGTTGAAGTTCCTGTAAACTTAGTGTAAATAAAGGAGAAATACATGGTGTTTGGAAAATTTATTCAAGGACTTGCTGGTAACTTCAGCGAGGAAAACAAAGAGACTCTTATCAAAGAATATGGTCAATATCTACTAGAGAATGAAGAAATTCAAAGTGGATATAAACTTATTCGCGATTCCATCATCTTTACAAATATTCGTATTATTTTTACAGATAAGCAAGGTGCCACTGGTCGCAAGGTGTCTGTTAAGTCACTCTTTTTGATGAACATTGTAAACGTTGAAATGGAAACTGCTGGAGCAGGTATAGATGATAGTGAGATTACGATTACTTATTTAGAAAATATCTCTCTTAAAGTACATAATGAGCATCTGAGTTTCCATAAATTTGAATTCCCTAAAAAAACGGACATCCTCCCTCTTTACACCTATTTATTAGAATTGGCTTATCACAATCGATTAAAAATTAATGGCTTAGACCTTTGATATAAAAAAATCCTATCACTTTGATAGGATTTCTATATTTTACAAATAGCCTTAAGCGCGTTATACTAGTATCATCTTATACAAAGAGGTATATCTATGACTATTTATAATAATATCACTGAACTTATTGGACAAACACCGATTGTTAAACTCAACAACATTGTTCCAGAGGGTGCTGCAGACGTCTATGTTAAACTAGAAGCTTTTAACCCTGGATCGTCAGTAAAAGACCGTATTGCCCTTAGCATGATTGAAAAAGCAGAACAAGATGGTATTCTAAAACCGGGAGCTACTATTGTTGAAGCAACGAGTGGAAACACTGGTATCGGTCTTTCATGGGTTGGTGCCGCTAAAGGATATAAAGTTGTTATCGTCATGCCTGAAACGATGAGTGTGGAACGACGCAAGATTATCCAAGCCTATGGTGCTGAACTCGTCCTTACTCCTGGTAGCGAAGGAATGAAAGGGGCTATTGCCAAAGCTCAGGAAATCGCCGCTGAACGAGACGGCTTCCTTCCACTCCAATTTAATAATCCAGCTAATCCAGAAGTACACGAAAGAACAACAGGAGCTGAAATACTGGCTGCTTTCGGTTCTGATGGACTAGATGCTTTTGTAGGTGGTGTTGGCACCGGTGGAACGATCTCAGGTGTTTCTCACGCTCTTAAAGCAGCAAATTCAAACATTCAAGTTTATGCAGTTGAGGCAGACGAGTCAGCTATCTTGTCTGGTGAAAAACCAGGACCTCACAAAATTCAAGGCATCTCAGCTGGATTTATTCCTGAAACACTTGATACAAAAGCCTATGATGGTATCGTTCGCGTAACGTCAGATGATGCTCTAGCGCTTGGCCGTGAAATTGGTGGAAAAGAAGGCTTCCTGGTTGGGATTTCTTCAGCTGCAGCAATTTACGGGGCAATTGAGGTTGCCAAGAAATTAGGTACAGGTAAGAAAGTCCTTGCTTTAGCACCAGATAACGGCGAACGTTATTTGTCTACAGCACTCTATGAATTTGAAGTGTAACCTCCTAAATACACTTAGCCCTTATTAAAGGGCTTTTTGTTTACTCATACAGAATCTACTCTCTAGACCAAAAGAAAAAGGAAGCAATTTGCTTCCTTTTCTATTAGTTATTCAAGGCTGCTGCCATTGTAGCTGCAACTTCTGCTTCAAAGTCGTTTGCAGCTTTCTCGATACCTTCACCAACTTCAAAGCGAGCGAACTCAACTACTGAAGCATTTACTGATTCAAGGTAAGCTTCAACTGTCTTGCTGTCATCCATGATGTATACTTGTGCAAGAAGTGTGTATGCTTGGTCAACTTTGGTGTTGTCAAGCATGAAGCGGTCCATTTTACCTGGGATGATTTTGTCCCAGATTTTTTCTGGTTTGCCTTCTGCAGCCAACTCAGCTTTGATATCAGCTTCAGCTTGAGCAATCACTTCATCAGACAATTGTGCTTTTGATCCATACTTCAAGTGTGGAAGAGCTGGTTTACCAACCATTGCACGGCTTTCGTTATCTTGGTCGATTACGTGGTTCAATTGTGCCAACTCATCTTTAACGAATTGCTCATCCAATTCTTTGTAAGAAAGAACTGTTGGTTTCATCGCAGCAATGTGCATTGAGATTTGTTTAGCAAGCGCTTCGTCTCCACCTTCGATTACAGAGATAACACCGATACGTCCACCATTGTGTTGGTATGCTCCGAAGTGTTGTGCATCTGTTTTTTCAAGCAAAGCAAAACGACGGAATGAGATTTTTTCACCGATTGTAGCTGTTGCAGATACATATGCAGCTTCAAGAGTTTCACCTGAAGGCATTGTCAAAGCAAGAGCTTCTTCGTTGTTAGCTGGTTTTCCTTCAGCGATTACTTTAGCTGTTGCGTTTACCAAGTCAACGAATTGAGCGTTTTTCGCAACGAAGTCAGTTTCGGCATTTACTTCAACTACTGCTGCAACGTTACCGTTAACAAATACACCAGTCAAACCTTCAGCTGCAACACGGTCAGCTTTCTTAGCTGCCTTCGCCATACCTTTTTCACGAAGCAATTCAATCGCTTTTTCGATGTCACCGTCTGTTTCTACAAGCGCTTTTTTAGCGTCCATAACACCGGCACCAGATTTTTCACGCAACTCTTTTACAAGTTTAGCTGTAATTTCTGCCATTTTGATTCTCCTATATTTTTTAAAAATAGGAGAGCTGGGCTAGGCCCCGCCCTCCTAGGTAATTACTATTTATATGAATTAAGCGTTGTCGCCTTCTACAACTTCAACGATTTCTTCGATTGAGTCAGCTTGAGCTTCTGAAGCTGCAAATTCTGCTTCAACTGCTGCTGCGTCTTCACCTTGACGTCCTTCGATGATAGCGTCAGCCAATTTAGCTGTGATCAATTTAACAGCGCGGATAGCGTCATCGTTAGCTGGGATGATTACATCGATATCGTCTGGGTCAGTATTTGTGTCAACCATCGCTACAACTGGGATACCCAATTTTTTAGCTTCTTTAACAGCGATTTGTTCTTTATGTGGGTCAACTACGTACATTACATCAGGGATACGAGGCATGTCTTCGATACCACCCAAGAATTTTTCAAGACGTGCACGTTGTTTATTAAGAAGTGCAACTTCTTTCTTAGGAAGAACGTCGAAGATTCCTTCTTCTTCCATACGTTTGATTTCTTTCAAACGAGCAATACGTTTTTGGATAGTTCCCCAGTTAGTAAGAGTTCCACCCAACCAACGGTGGTTGATGTAGTATTGACCTGAACGTTCTGCTTCTTCTTTAACAGCGTCAGCAGCTTGTTTTTTAGTACCAACAAACAATACAACTGCATCGTTAGCTGCTGCATCACGCATAAAGTCGTATGCTTGGTCAGCGTATTTTACAGTTTGTTGCAAGTCGATAACGTGGATTCCGTTACGCTCAGTGAAGATGTACTTAGCCATCTTAGGGTTCCAGCGACGAGTTTGGTGACCAAAGTGTACACCAGCCTCAAGAAGTTGTTTCATTGAAATTACTGCCATGAGTATTTCTCCTTTTTGTTTTTTTCCTCTCCTCGACTTCAACTTGCAAAACGACCCGAGGGCAACAGTTTCACAATTCATCAAGAATGAGTATTATCGTTTACACGACAAGTTTCATTTTACCACATTTTAACGATATTTTCAAGTGGTTTTGCTAGTTTTTAGCCTAACTTAAGACTAAAAAAGAAAAGAGACTCAAATCGAGCCTCTTCGTTTCATTCATTAATTTGGATAGATGTATGTTACGTAACCTTCAGAAGTTGTAGTTGGGTTGAACCATCCACGTTTGTTACCGATTGTACGATCTCCACCATAGTTTGATTCTGATACTTGAATGCTAGTTGATGATGAAACTGCTGTAACAACCGCTACGTGTCCATATCCACCGTCATTCCAACATGCAATCGCACCAACTTGTGGAGTTGATCCTGTACGGAATCCTGCAGCTGCTGCACTTGTAGCCCACTGCGCTCCGTTACCCCAGTAATCTCCAGCCCAAGGTGCTAATGTTTTAGCTCCCCAAGTACATTCTCCAGTTGGATAACTTGAAGCATTTGTACTGTATGTTGGACGTTGTCTAGTTGGAGTCGGAGCAGGTGCTGGAGTGTAGCTTGAATCATCATCTGATGAAGAGCTTGAAGTCGCTTGCACTTGATCTGAAAGTGTTGTATTTCCAGAAGCAACAACTGATTGTTGTTGACTTGTTTGACGTGCCTTATAAGCTGCTTCTGCTTCAGCTGCTGCTTTTGCTTCTGCCTCTGCTGCTGCTTTTTGTTCCAATAAAGTAGCTTTATCACTTTCTGCAGTAGCTTTCTCTGCAGCAAGGTTTAACTCAGCAACTTTCAACTCTGCTTGTTTTGTTGTCAATGCTTGTGCATCGTCAGCAAGTGTTTGTTGGTTCGCAATGACAGTGTTGATTGCTTCATTATTTGCAACCTGTTTTTCAGCGATAGATTTCTTATCAGCTTTCTGTTGTTCCAACATTTTGTTGTTAGCTGATACAATCTCGCTCATGGCTGCAACACGTGAAATAGCTTCCGTAATTGATTTTGAGTTTACAATTGTATTGATGTAGCTAGTTGCAGCACCGTTTGTTTGTGCGCTACGTGCTTGTTTTTCCAAAGATTCATTACGAGCAACAATGTTCTTAGAGAGCTCTGTAATTTCTCCTTCAAGTTTTTTAGATTCAGCTTGTAGAGTTTCGTTCTCAGCTTCCAAGTTCGTTTGTTGAGTTTGGATAGCTGTAACTTGCGTTTGGATTTCATCTACTTGTTTTTGAGCTTCTTTTTGTTGAGCTGTCAAATTACTAATCTTACTATCTTGAGCAGCAATCTTTTCATCAGTTGTTTCAGCGTGGACAGTTGTCAATACTGCCGCTTGAGACACTAATACTGTACTTAATAAAAGTGACGCTAAGATTTTTTTCTTCATATTGTGTAGATACTCCTTCTATTTAAGACATTACTAGTATACCAAAAAAAGACATAATAAATATTACGCCTTTGTTACATTTTTATTTCTTTCTTATAGATAACATTTTTCAAAAATATATTGGAAAATAAGCATCCATAAAAAGTTTAAAATCATTGATGGGACAAGGCTGTAGACGATGAAAACTGGCATCGATTCTACTGTCAATCCCATAGCAAGAGCAAGGAGATAGCTCCCCATATCAAATAGGAAACTCATCACAACTATTGTTAACATTCTTGTCCAACGGTTTAGCAAAATTACACTATTAAATTTATGGAGCGAAGCTCCTATCAAGATAAATAGAAGTGTTGCAATTCCTATCAAGTGGAAAAAATAGATATCGTACACCAAACCCGCTATACAGCAATAAGCTAGATAGAGATATTCTGAAACCTCAATTGTCTCAAACAAGAGAAATAAAAACAGAAAATGACTTGCTAAATGAAAGTGAGGGAAGAAGGATCCCGCTAATTGTCCAATATGTGCATCAATTAGTACGACAAAAGGGAGTAAAAAGAAAATACCAATTTGTTTTAACAGTCTCATTGCTAATTCCCCACTAACTCTACCACATGAAGATTTTTGGTGTCAGCACTTAACTTGACTGTTACTTCCTTTGTTAGATAATCACTGCTGTGTGTTGTAGCAACAACCTCTCCAACAGGGATATCCTTAACATTAAAGTTTCCGAGCCCCCCTGTAGTCACCTTGTCTCCCGCGCTAATGTCGCTGTTGCTGTTTAATTGGCTAATTTTAAGCAGTTCAGATTCCTTATCATAACCAACGATAATCCCGTAAATTTCAGTAGAACCATGCAGGATTTTAACAGAAATTTTGTCTGAATTTTCGGTGTTTGTCAATAGATTGACCGTTGTTGAATGATCCTCCACCTTTGAAACACTACCAATCAAACCCCCGTTTGCAATGGCCAACATATTTTCAGAAGCTCCTTTTGAACTTCCCGCATCAATTGTTAACTCTTGTTTCCAAGATACTGGAGCTCGCATAATCACATCTGCTGCAATGGTTTTTGTAGCCTGCAATTTTGACTTCATATCCAGCAACTGACGTAATTGTTCATTTTCATTTTTTAAACTTTCTGATTGATTAGACTCCACCTCTAGTTGATAGAGCTGTTTCTTTAGACTCTCATTTTCATTGTAAGTCTGCGTCAAATGTCCCAAATCTGATTTGAAAGTATCAAACCACTGAAAGGGTTTTTGAACAATTCTATCTACTAAGGAAATCCCATCTCCTAGTTTCGTCACAATAGCGCTTGAATAGGTTGTCACTAATAGAACAGAAACTGCCAAAACTGTGACAAAAACGATGATTAGATATTTTGATTTTTTAAAACGGTTCATATTCCTACCTTTATACTAAAAACCTGCTACTGTGAGCTTCTTATCAATCCTACAAACCTACTAAGATTTTAAGAAAAATAAGAAACATCCCAGTACCAAAATCACAAGAATTGCCAGTGTATCCTTTTGACTCCATCTCAACTGTCTATACTGACTTCTACCCTTTCCTCCTTGATAACCACGCGCTTCCATCGCTATTGCCAATGAATCTGCACGCTTTAAGCTCGTCGCAAAAAGAGGAATTAAAATTGGAATCATAGCCTTTACTTTTTGAACGATGCTGCCTTCACCAAAGTCAACTCCACGGGCTTTCTGAGCATTCATAATTCGCGTCGTGTCATCCATCAATGTTGGAACAAAACGCAAACTCATTGATAACATGAGGCCAATTTCATGAACGGGAACTTTCACGCGTTTCATCGGTGCTAAAAGAGCTTCAACTGCAGCTGCCAGACTCAAAGGCATGGTCGTTAAGGTTAGCAAGGTTGAAAAGAAAATAATCAACACAAAACGACAGAAAATGATTCCTGCTTGTTGCAAAGCATAATCCGTTATTCTTATAAAAGAAAACTCAAATAGGACATTTCCACTTGAAATGAAAAAGAGCTGAAAAAGAGTCGTAAAAGCGATCAAGAAGAACATGGATTTTAATCCCTGAATGAAAAATGAAAGGGAAACGCCTGACAAAGCGATAAATATACCTGTCGCTACAAACAGAACGAGATTGGTGAGAGGATTATTGGCCCAAAATACAATCAAAATCAACAGGATCATGGCAAGCAATTTACTACGCGGATCCAAGCGATGAATGATGGAATCCCCCGGTATATAACGCCCTAAAATCATACTATCCATTTAGCGACTCCTTAAACTCCTCTATCTTGATTGGCAATTTTTTAAAAGCTACACCTCTATCTGCCAAACGTTTACAAAAGGCTGTTATTTTAGGCACACCTAACTGCACCTTTTCCATAGAGGCTACATCTTGGAAAACATCACTCGGTTTGCCACTTTTGACTAAACGCCCCTTTTCCATAACATAGACCTGATCAGCATACGTAGCTACATCATCCATCAAATGCGTTACCAGAACGATTGTCATTCCAGAAAGGTGGAGTTTTTTAAACAAGGTCATCAATTCTTTTCTGCCCAGAGGATCTAGTCCAGCTGTAGGCTCATCCAAAACTAAGACAGTTGGCTCCATGGCTAGCATACCTGCTATAGCCACACGTCTCATCTGACCACCCGAAAGTTCAAAAGGACTGCGCTCAAAGAGTGACTCATCGATGCCTACCAAGGCTAACTTTTCACGCGCAATTTTCTTGGCCTCTTCCTCAGAAACTCCAAAATTTTGCGGTCCAAATGCGACATCTTTCAAAACAGTCTCTTCGAAAATCTGATTTTCAGCAAATTGAAACACTAGACCAACTTGCTTTCGAATCTGACGAATTTCTTTATTGGTTGATGTAGGGGTAATGACGGTATCGAAAACTCGAACAGAACCCTTACTTGGTACCAATAGGCCATTTAAAAGCTGTAAAATCGTTGATTTCCCACTACCTGTGTGCCCTACTAAAGCTGTATAGGAACCATCCTCAATTGTCAAAGAAACATCAGTCAAGGCTGATGAAGATAGGGGAGTCCCCTCTTGATAGGTAAAGCTCACATTTTCTAGAGTAATTCCCATAACTTGTCCTCTAGCTCTCCTTCTGTCAAATAGCCATCCGGCAACTGATAACCAGTCTCTCTCAAAGATTCTCTCAATTGATTAGTAAAAGGTTCATCCAACCCTATCTGGTCAAGGTCATCCCGAGAAAAAAGTTCTCTTGGACTGCTGGTTGACTCCACTTGTCCTTTTTTCATGACCAAGACACGGTCACTCATCGCAACTTCTTCCAAGTCATGTGTAATGGAGACGACTGTCATCTGGTGGTCTTTTCGAATCTCTTGAACTGTCTGAATCAGTTCTCGTCGTCCCTCGGGATCCAACATACTTGTAGCCTCGTCCAGAATTAAAATAGCTGGCCTCAAGGCAACAACTCCTGCAATAGCCACCCGCTGTTTTTGTCCACCAGATAAACGAGCTGGTTCTCTCTTCTTAAAGTCCAGCATCCCTACCAACTCCAAAGATTCAGCCACTCTCTTCTTCATTTCTTCACGAGGAAGTCCCTGATTTTCTAAACCAAAGGCAACATCATCTTCAACAGTCGCCCCCACAAATTGATTATCTGGATTTTGAAAAACCATACCAATTTGTCGGCGTAAGTCCCAAACATTCTCAGAGGACAGCAATTGCCCATCTATCCAGATTTCCCCAGACTCTGCTTCAAGCAAGCCATCAATCAAACGGATAGTTGTCGATTTTCCACTCCCATTATGACCTACAATCGAAAGCCATTCTCCCCGTTTCACGTGAAACGAGACATTATTAACATCATAATGATCCTGGTCTTCCTTGTAACGAAAAGACAGATCTTTTACTTCAATAATCGATTTCATTTCGAACCAAATGTCCCTTTGAATACATGAGCGCTACCCTTGAAATAATCATAACCAGAGTAGATAGTGAAAAACAAAGCGATATAAAGCAACAGCTGACCAATTAAATTCCAATGTAAGAGCAAAAAGATAATGGCAAACATTTGACTAAAGGTCTTGATTTTCCCTGGCATCGCTGCTGCTAGAACTGTCCCTCCCGTCTCAACAAGCAACAAGCGCAAGCCTGTCACCGCAAGTTCACGACAGATGATAATAGCAACAACCCAAGCTGGAGCCATGCCTAACTCAATCAACATGATAAAAGCTGACATAACCAACAGCTTATCAGCCATCGGATCTGCAAATTTTCCAAAGTTGCTGACTACATTCCATTTACGAGCAAGGTAACCATCAAGATAATCCGTTATACTAGCAACTGCAAAGATGATCGCTGCCAGCAAATGACTGCCTTGTGAATGACCCAAAGTCAAAATAAGAATAAAGAGAGGTATAAAGAGAATTCTACCAATAGTTAATACATTAGGAATTTGTTCTTTTTTCATTGATTTTTCCTTAATCTGTAGTAAATGTAAGTGTTACAGTTCCAGTCTGAGTTGTCAGCTTCGAAGTATCAATCGTTTGATTGTCCACAGTCACAGTAACTCCCTTCACTACACCTAAAGTAATGGTAACGGGATTCTTAGTTGAAACTGTTGTTTTTGCATTCTTATTGTCTGCGGATAGTGTCACACCACCCTCCAGCTCACTTCCTGAAACACTAACCCAACTAGTTGCATCTGATACTGCCAATTGAACAGTAGCGGTTTCCTTGCTCGTTTTATACCGAGCTTCAATGCGGTTTCCTTCACCTGACACTGTAATAGTTGATTCCGTAGTAGAAGACGAGCTAGACGTCTGACTACTAGAAGATGAACTAGATGAGGTCGTTGAACTAGTCGAGTTCACAACACTATAATTAGCTGAAGAAGGACTTGGCTGAGTTTGGATGTAGTTCCAAACATAGTAAGTGACAAAAATTAAAATGGACAAAGCAAATAGGACGAAATAAAACAAGGGGAGATAAGAGGTTTTTTTCTTATTTGATCGTCTGCGGCCAGACAAGTCTTCTTCATCGACATCTACCTCTTCATAAGTGATCATACTACCTGAATCATAGGCATCCAAAACAATTCCTTCATCTAACTCTACTGCCCAGGCATATTTTCTTAAAAAAGAACGAGCATAGAAGGTACTAGGAAGTCGATCAAAATCATCTGCCTCCATAGCTTCTAGAAAATGCAACTGAATTTCAGTTTTTTCCTGCAATTCTTCTAAACTCAATCCCTGGTTAATTCTAGCTAAACGTAGAACCTCGCCAATTGTTTTTTTTCTCATACGTACCATTCCTTCTTTCTAGTATTAGTCATCTTTTAAGCTGGAAAGATTGTAAAATCAACTAGATCACCATTATCAATCAAACGATGTCCAGCTTCTAGAACATCCTCCAAAGTAATTTCCTGTAAAATTTTCGGAAAATCAAAAATTGTTTCTCCGCGATCCATCGGATCGTATTGAGTTGCAATAAATTCCAAGGAGTTCATGCTACTGAAAAATTCCCCAAACATCTCACTCTTAACAAGATCTAAATGTTCCTCTGTAATATCCGTATCACTACTAAACTGACGAATCGCTTTCCGAAATTGATGCGACAGAGAAACAGGCTCTTTGGTATCCATCGTCAATATCACAAAATGAAAGCGACTGTTGACTTCAACCTCAAGTGACAATGACGCATCTAACTTCCCAGACTCATATAACCTTTGAAAACGATCAGAAGTCCAACCAAACATCATCGTAAATAGCAATTTCAATAAAATATTGTAACGATAAGACTCAGCTTCTGTTATTTGCCCATTACCTCTAATCGCAACAGCAAGTTTGGGTGAAGAAACTTCCATCCGAAGACTATCTGTTTGCTTCACAGGCTGCAAAAGGAGTTGCTCTTTTGAAACCGTAAACTGGTTTGAAACTTCCTTTTCCTTTTTCGAAAAGTATTCCTCAACAACTTCCACATCAATATTTCCAACTAAAAACAGTGACATGTTGACAGGTTTGTAAAAGTCTGTAAAGTTCTCTTTTAAATTTGAAACTTGAATCTCAGAAATTGATTTTTCACTTCCAACTATATCTGTTGCTAAAGGAGTATCAGGATAAAGGTTGGCTAATGTTGCAAAAAACAAACGTGAATCTGGATCATCTTGGTACATTTCTCGTTCTTGCTGGATAATAGCCTGTTCCCTCAAAACAGACTCTTCTGTAAAATGAACATCTCCGACTAACTCATCTAGCAAATCTAAATTCTCTAATAGATGGTCAATTGTTGAAAAAAGATAGCTGGTCTTAGTAAAGCTTGTAAAGGCATTACTGTCCGCACCTAATCGAGTAAAAGCAGCCATTATATCCTCAGAATTTTCTCTTTCAAACAATTTATGTTCAAGAAAATGTGCAATTCCTGCTGGATGATGACGTAAACCTTTTTCCAAGCTTGTATAAGTTGCATCTACAGAACCAAATTGAACTGTTACAATCCCATAAACCTCATTGAAATCTTGTTTAGGGAGTAAAGAAACTGTCAATCCATTTGACAATTGTGTTTTGT
Organism: Streptococcus sp. 27098_8_51; assembly: GCF_041432205.1. Lineage (GTDB taxonomy): Bacteria > Bacillota > Bacilli > Lactobacillales > Streptococcaceae > Streptococcus. The sequence goes on along the minus strand of NZ_JAPVZE010000016.1, from coordinate 33,391 downwards.
AGACTGTTTCCTTTACAGCAGGATAGTATTTTTCTTCAAAAGTAACCTTTGTCATTCTACTCCTTCCATAAAGTAAATCGCTTGTAACTTCAAGCTATTGGCAACTTTACATACAGCTTCTTTATCAACACTCTCTAATTTTGCCACCAATCGATCAATATCAAAGCTTGATTTCCCCAATAGAGCATTCAAATAGACTCTTTCAACTAAGGTCTGTTGATTATCTTGAGCCATCAACAAAGATCGTCGAATCATCTCCTTTGTTTGTTCAAGTTCAAAATCTGTAAAGTTACCCTTTTTCAGATCTAGCAATTGATGATTCATCATTTTTCTAGCCTGATTTCTATTTTCTCTATCAATACCCGCATACATCCTTAACAGACCACTAAACAAATCCAATTGACTCGAGACTGTATAGGCTATTCCAGCATTTTCACGAACATTTGTAAAAAGTTTCGAATGTGCAAATTCACCCAACAAACCATTCATAACAAGCATGGGCAAATGCTCATCATCACCATATTTTACAGGAGAATGATAGCCTAATTCTAAAATAGATTGCCCAACGTTCCTCTGAACCATTCCTTCTCGTAGAACATTCGAATAAGATTGATGGTACTGGATAGTGACGCCGTTCTCTCTAGCTGTAAAGGGTAATGACTTCAGTGATTCTGTAATTTCTACTTCATTAAAATCACCTAAGAAAAAGAAATCAATACGATCATTCTTCAGAGCATTTTGAAAGCACGTGTAGCTACTTTCTGGAGACTCATTTGAAATGCTATTTCGTAAATCACTGTATCTCAATTGAAGACGCTCATCATGGAAGAACAAGCTATCCAACTCCTTATGAGCAAAATAAAATGAATCATCCATATCAGTAGCTAGACTAGCCAATAACTGTTTTCTTTCAATTTCAAATAAAGCTGGCTCAAAAGCACCATCTTGAGCTAAGGGAGCAAATAAAGTCTGTCTCACCAATTCCAAAATTCGAGAAGTCAAGACATTCTTTTTGCTTAAAAAATCATCCCTCACATAAGTAAATGTTAAGTCAAGAATATGTGCCTGTCCCCTACGATAAGCACTTGTGGAAATATCTGTTCCATATAAACTTGCCAAGTATCTGCGAAATGCTTGTGATGTGGGATAAGCTTGATTTGCCGTCTCCAACATACTAGCACTTAACATGCGTCCTGCTATTGTCTCAAGAGATAAGGGAGCAGTAAAACGAATAGTGATTTTATTTGTTTTAAACTTTTTGGATTGAACAAAATGTGCTGAAATTCCAGGCACTAATTTCATACCTTACCTCCTTACATATAGAGTTCTATTATACCACGAAAATCAAAATTTTTCTTGTTCTCTTTATAGCTTTAAAGAGTAAAACCGTTTTCATTTCAACTAACTTTCCTCCAGCTATTTCAAGGAAAATATGGTATAATACCAAAGATTGAGGTGAATTATGGAATACAAATTATTTGAAGAATTTATTACGCTCCAAGCCCTCCTAAAAGAACTTGGAATTATACAAAGCGGTGGTGCTATCAAATCCTTTTTAATAGATCATCAAGTTTACTTTAATGGCGAGTTAGAAAGTAGACGTGGGAAAAAAATCCGTATTGGAGATACGATTGACATTCCTGATTTAAAGATTGACATCACCTTGACACAACCAAGTTTAAAAGAGCAAGAAGAGTATCAAGCAGATAAGATTGAGAAAGAGCGAATTGCTAAACTTGTCAAAGAGATGAATAAAGGCGTCAAGAAAGAAAAACAAAAAATTTCTTCATCACCTAAAACCAAACAAGCTCCACGTTTTCCAGGAAGATAACCATGTGGCTCCAACATTTAACAATTAAAACCTTTCGAAACTACAAAGAGGCAAAAATTGATTTCAATCCAAAATTAAATGTCTTTCTAGGTCAAAATGCACAAGGAAAAACCAATATTCTAGAAGCAATCTATTTCTTGGCCTTGACACGTAGTCATCGGACTCGTACAGATAAAAATCTCATTCACTTTGATAACGAGCAACTCCATCTTTCTGGCTTGCTACAGAAGAAAACAAGCTCTATCCCTCTAGAAATTGATTTAACGCCAAAAGGGCGTGTGACTAAAGTCAATCACTTAAAACAAGCTCGCCTATCAGACTATATTGGACATATGAATGTTGTCCTCTTCGCACCTGAAGATCTCCAGCTAATTAAAGGAGCACCTTCTGTCCGTCGAAAGTTTATAGACATTGAACTGGGACAAATTAAACCAATCTACTTGTCAGACTTGTCAAACTATAACCACATACTCAAGCAAAGAAATACTTATCTAAAATCCAACCAGAAGATTGATGAAACATTTCTGTCAGTCTTAGATGATCAGTTAATAGAGTATGGTTGTCGCGTTATAAAGCATCGGATAAAATTCATTAAAGACTTAGAGAAATTTGGCCAAAAAAAACACTTAGAAATTTCAAATAAATTAGAAGAACTGTCAATATCTTATCAATCATCTGTCAACTTCACTAATGAAGAACAGCTAACAAGTTCCTTTAAAATTGCTTTAGAGAAAAGCAGATCCAGAGACTTATTTAAAAAGAATACTGGTGTTGGTCCTCATCGAGATGATATTTCTTTTTATATCAATGGTATGGACGCTAGTTTTGGAAGCCAAGGTCAACATCGTAGTCTTGTTCTTTCTATCAAACTGGCAGAAATTGAGCTAATGGAAAGTATTACCAACGAGTCTCCTATACTACTGCTTGATGATGTTATGAGCGAACTTGACAATACTCGGCAACTAAAATTACTAGAAACCATTTCTCAATCTATCCAAACCTTTATCACAACAACAAGTTTAGACCACTTGCAAAATTTGCCAGAAAACCTTAGTATTTTCAACATTCAAAACGGTAAAATTTCTGTAAATCAACATTGACAATACTGTAAACAAAAAGAACTCCTGAAAATCAGGAGTTCTTTTTTACTACTTACATGGAGTAGTTTGGTGCCTCATTAGTGATTTGTACATCATGAGGATGACTTTCTTTTAGACCAGCCCCAGACATTTCAATAAATTGAGCGTTGTCGTGTAATTCTTTAAGGTTAGCTGCACCACAGTAACCCATACCAGAGCGAATACCACCAATCATTTGGAAGACAATATCAGCTGCTGCGCCTTTATAGGCAACACGTCCTTCAATTCCTTCTGGAACAAGTTTGTTTGCTTCATTGACAGAACCTTGGAAGTAACGGTCACTTGAACCTTTCTTCATTGCAGCGATTGATCCCATACCACGGTAGGTCTTAAACTTACGTCCTTGGAAGATTTCCGTTTCACCTGGTGCTTCGTCTGTTCCAGCAAACATTGAACCAAGCATAACTGCATTTCCACCTGCAGCAAGGGCTTTCACGATATCTCCAGAGTACTTGATTCCACCATCAGCAATAATCGTTTTTCCATATTCGCGCGCAACTGCTGCCGCATCATAGATTGCTGTCACTTGTGGAACACCAACCCCTGCAATCACGCGAGTGGTACAAATAGAACCTGGTCCGATACCGACTTTGACAACATCTACACCTGCATCATAAAGAGCACGCGCACCTTCTGCAGTGGCAATATTACCCGCAATCAAAGTGCGGTCTGGGAAGTGAGCACGAATCTCAGCAATTTTACGCAAGACACCTGCAGAATGACCATGTGCAGTATCAATAACAATCGCATCCGCTCCTGCTTCAAAAAGAGCCTCTGCACGTTCAAATGTATCTGAAGTAACACCTACTGCACCAGCAACTAGAAGACGACCAAACTCATCTTTTGCTGCATTAGGAAATTCAATTACTTTTTCGATATCTTTAATAGTAATCAAGCCAGAAAGACGACCTTCTTCATCAACCAAAGGAAGTTTTTCAATACGGTGTTCTTGAAGAATACTTTCAGCTGTTGCAAGATCTGTACCAACAGGAGCAGTAACAAGATTTTCACTGGTCATATGGTTTGAGATTGGCTGATTGTAATCTGAAATAAAGCGAAGATCTCGGTTTGTTAGAATACCAACCAATTTACGATTTTCAAGTGTCTCCACAACTGGAACACCACTGATACGGTAACGTCCCATCAGTTCATCTGCTTCAGCAATAGTGTGTTCTGGAGTCAAGAAGAATGGATCAATAATAACACCATTTTCAGAACGTTTTACCTTGCGAACTTCATCTGCCTGTTGCGCAATAGACATATTTTTATGGATTACTCCAAGACCACCCGCACGAGCAATGGCAATAGCCATTTGACTTTCTGTGACTGTATCCATGGCGGCTGTTATAATTGGGATATTTAAAGTCAGATTATCTGCCAATTTTGTTGTTAAATCTGCATCATTAGGCAACACATGACTTTCTGCTGGAATGAGCAATACATCATCAAAGGTAAAACCTTTTTTTAAAAATTTAGTATCCCAATTAGACATTGAAGTTTCCTCTTTTCTTTCTTTTTGAGCTTGACTCTTTTTGTATTGTATCTATCATACCATTCTATGAAAATTTGTCAATTATATTTATGGTAGAAATCATAAAAAAACTATCCCTGTGATCCTATGGAAGAGATAGTTTTACGTTTCATATTTTATCTATTATTTAAAATAATTTAGTCCCATTGCTCCCTTAACTTCAGATAGAGTTTGCCCCGCAACCTCACGCGCTTTCTCACTACCTTTTTGAAGCATATTGTACACTTCTCCCATATCCTTAGCAAATTCGATACGGCGCTCACGAATAGGACCAAGTTCGCGTTCTAATATTTCAAGTAGATAACGTTTCGTCTTCACATCACCAAGACCACCACGTTGATAATGTTCTTTCATATTCGCAATTTCTTGAGCATCTTCTGGACGACCAAACACGTCTAGATAATGGAAAACCATATTTCCTTCAATCTTACCTGGATCCTCCACTCGAATATGATCCGGATCAGTATACATACTCATGACTTTTTTACGCAACGTATCCGCATCATCAGCTAGATAAATACCATTATTAAGGGATTTAGACATTTTAGCATTTCCATCTAAACCAGGCAAACGTCCTGCTCTCTCATTTTCTGGATAAATACCTTCCGGCTCTACCAAGACCTCACAATTATAAGCATGATTAAAGGAACGAACAATCTCACGAGTTTGCTCAATCATTGGTTTCTGATCTGTCCCAACAGGAACATAATTAGCCTTGAAGGCAGTAATATCTGCTGCTTGCGCAATCGGATAAACCAAAAATCCTGTCGGAATACTTTCTCCAAACCCTTTTTGAGCAATCTCTGTTTTTACTGTCGGATTCCGTTCCAAACGAGCTAGTGATACCAAATTCATATAGTACATAGACAGCTCAGCCAACTCTGGAATCTGGCTTTGAATAAAGATAGTTGATTTACTTGGATCCAATCCAACTGCTAAATAATCCAAGGCAACATTCCCAATCGATTCTACAATCGTTTGAGGATCTTTGGCGTGATCTGTCAATGCTTGTTGGTCCGCCAAAAAAACAAACATCTCATACTTGTCTTCTTCCTGCAGTAATACTCTATTTTTAAGACTCCCAACATAATGTCCAATATGCAGTTTTCCTGTTGGGCGATCTCCTGTTAAAATAATGGGTTTCGTCATTTTTTTCTCCTTCGAAATGGTCTCTTCAATTATAGCATTTTTTTGTTAAAATAACAGAAAATTATTTAAATCAAACGACTAACTCTTTGTAAATAAACCTGTAAATTTAATTGACATAAAATTGACAAACAAAAATTTGAATATTTCTCTCTTTTCTAGTAGAATAAATATATTACATATTATAGGAGAAAAACATTGCTTACAGTATCTGATGTTTCACTACGTTTTAGTGATCGCAAACTTTTTGATGATGTCAATATCAAATTTACAGAAGGAAATACATACGGATTGATTGGTGCTAATGGTGCTGGGAAGTCTACATTCTTAAAAATCTTAGCTGGTGATATCGAGCCAACAACTGGTCACATCTCTCTTGGTCCAGATGAACGTCTCTCTGTTCTCCGTCAAAATCATTTTGACTATGAAGATGAGCGAGTTATTGATGTTGTCATTATGGGAAATGAAAAACTTTACAACATCATGAAAGAAAAAGACGCCATTTACATGAAGGAAGATTTTTCAGATGAAGATGGTGTTCGTGCAGCCGAACTCGAAGGTGAATTTGCTGAACTTGGAGGTTGGGAAGCAGAAAGTGAAGCGTCTCAACTACTTCAAAACCTAAACATTCCAGAAGAATTGCACTATCAAAACATGAGCGAATTGGCCAATGGTGAAAAAGTGAAGGTTCTCCTTGCTAAAGCCTTATTTGGTAAACCTGATGTTCTTCTTTTGGACGAACCAACCAATGGTTTAGATATCCAATCGATTACTTGGTTAGAAGACTTCTTGATTGATTTTGATAACACCGTTATCGTAGTATCCCACGACCGTCACTTCTTAAACAAAGTGTGTACTCATATGGCCGACCTTGACTTTGGAAAAATCAAACTCTATGTCGGAAACTACGACTTCTGGAAGGAATCTTCTGAGCTTGCTGCTAAATTGCTAGCAGACCGTAATGCCAAGGCAGAAGAAAAAATTAAGCAATTGCAAGAATTCGTTGCTCGCTTCTCTGCCAACGCTTCTAAGTCAAGACAAGCAACGTCTCGTAAAAAAATGCTTGACAAGATTGAATTAGAAGAGATTGTGCCATCTAGTCGTAAATATCCATTTATCAACTTTAAAGCAGAACGTGAGATTGGTAATGATCTCTTGACAGTAGAAAATCTAACTGTAAAGATTGATGGCGAAACTATCCTAGACAATATTAGTTTCATCTTGCGTCCAGGTGATAAGACAGCTCTTATTGGACAAAATGACATCCAAACGACTGCATTAATTCGTGCAATCATGGATGACATCGACTATGAAGGAACTGTCAAGTGGGGAGTTACTACTAGCCGTTCTTACTTGCCAAAAGACAACTCGGCTGATTTTGCAGGAGGAGAGTCAATCCTTGACTGGTTGCGTCAATTTGCAAGTAAAGAAGAAGATGACAATACCTTCCTACGTGGTTTCCTTGGTCGTATGCTCTTTTCTGGAGATGAGGTTAACAAACCTGTAAACGTCTTGTCAGGGGGAGAAAAAGTACGTGTCATGCTTTCAAAACTCATGCTCTTGAAATCAAATGTCCTTGTACTTGATGATCCAACAAATCACTTGGACTTGGAATCTATCTCAAGCTTGAACGATGGATTGAAAAACTTTAAAGAATCAATCATCTTTGCCAGTCATGACCACGAGTTTATCCAAACTTTGGCAAACCATATCATTGTTTTGTCTAAAAATGGCGTCATTGATCGTATCGATGAAACCTATGATGAATTCCTAGAAAATGCAGAAGTACAAGCAAAAGTTAAAGAACTTTGGAAAGACTAAATAAGACTTCAAAACTCAGTTGGGGTAACCAACTGAGTTTTCTATCATTCTACGAGGTAACATGAAATCATTTTTTAAAACATATTGGACCTATTTTGTTTCTTTCATCATTCCTTTAGTAATTATGACTGGAGTATACCTAACTCAAGGTATCTACTGGAATAGCGATTCATCTCCACTATTAGGAGATGGTTTCCATCAATACGTTATTTTTGATGTGGCTTTACGAAATATTTTACATGGAAATGGTAGTTTGTTTTACACCTTTACAAGTGGCCTCGGACTGAATTTCTATGCTCTATCTAGTTATTACTTGGGTAGTTTTCTCTCACCTCTGGTTTACTTTTTTAATCTGTCGAATATGCCAGATGCTGTTTATCTGACCACTCTCTTAAAATTTGGATTGATTGGTCTGTCAACCTTCTTTAGTTTGACTAGATTATTTAAAGATATCCCAAAATTTTTAAAACTTGCCTTATCTACTTCCTATGCTCTAATGAGCTTTACCGTTAGTCAGTTAGAGATAAAAATCTGGCTAGATGTTTTTATCTTGATTCCTTTAATTATAACTGGTTTATACCTACTTATAACACAAAAGAAGCGCCTACTATACTTTACAAGTTTGTCAATCTTATTTATTCAAAATTATTATTTTGGGTATATGACAGTATTGTTTCTTATTTTCTGGTATCTCTGCCAAATTTCTTGGGACTTTAAAACTCGAAAATCATCTTTTCTTGATTTTGTTGTTACCTCCTTTTTAGCTGGAATGGCTAGTTTGATTATGACTCTTCCTACACTGTTTGATTTACAAACTCATGGAGAGAAGTTGACTGCTATCACAAAATTAAAGACAGATAGTAGCTGGTATTTGGATATTTTTGCAAAACAATTCATTGGATCTTTTGATACAACTAAGTATGGATCTATACCAATGATTTTTGTTGGATTGCTTCCCTTTATTTTAACCATTCTATTTTTCACAATAAAATCCATAAAGTTTCACGTGAAACTTACCTATGCAATTTTCTTTACTTTTTTAATAACAAGCTTTTACATAGAAGCACTTGATTTATTTTGGCAGGGGATGCATACCCCAAATATGTTTTTGCATCGCTATGCTTGGATTTTTTCCACTCTGTTAATTTATACTGCAGCAGAAGTATTAAATCGTCTGAAAGAACTGAAGCTATGGAATCTATTTGTCTCACTTTTTCTTGTACTAACAGGATTTTTGGCTACTGTCTATTTTAAATCACACTATTCTTTTTTAACTGATTTGAATATCCTGCTCACTCTTGAATTTCTACTAGTTTATGCTCTTTTACTTCTTGCAGTCATTAGAAAATTTATCTCTATAAATCTATTTGCAATTCTTTTGTCTTTATTTATAACAGTTGAGATAAGCTTAAATGCTTCATCTCAAATGGAAGGAATAGCTAAAGAATGGGCCTTCGCTTCTCGTAGCGCCTATAATAGAGATATCACCGCTATGGAATCCATTCTAAACCAAATTGACAATCCATTTACACGTACTGAAAAACTGCAAATTCAGACTGGAAATGACAGTATGAAATTTAACTACAATGGAATCTCTCAATTTTCGTCTGTACGAAATCGCTCAGCTAGCACTAGTTTGGATAAACTGGGATTCAAATCCTCTGGAACCAACCTCAATCTCCGTTATGTAAATAACAGTCTTTTAGCAGACAGTTTATTTGGAATCCAGTACAATATTTCTGAAACTTCACTTGATAAGTATGGCTTTCAAGAGATTTATCAAAAGGATCATTTAACCTTATATAAAAATCAACTCTCTTTACCCATTGCCTTTGCCACTCAATCTATTTACACAGATGTAAACTTTAACAATCACACTCTAGATAATCAGGCTTTATTTATAAACCAGCTTGCTAATCTCAACTTAGATTACTTCTCCCAAATAGCATCTGGTAAAACAGATACTTCAGATGGTTTAACCAGCATCACAGGTTCTGCGAATGAAGATGCAAAGATTGATTATCAAATTGAGGTTCCTCAAAATAGTCAAGTCTATCTCTCTTTTTCAAATCTTCATTTTACAAACGATAAGCAAAAGAAAGTTGACATCATTGTCAATGGAGAAAAAAAGACTTTTACAACTGACAATGCATTTAATTTCTTTAATTTAGGTTATACTGAAGAACAAAAAACTTTCAATATCAGTGTTAGTTTCCCTGGAAATTCTCAGGTGTCATTTGAAGCTCCAACCTTCTATCGTTTAGATACTCAGGCCCTAACTGAAGCAATCCAAAAAATTAAAGAACAACCTGTAGAAGTATCCACCTCTAAAAATAAAGTCTTTGCTACATATGAAGTCAAACAAGATACCTCTATTTTCTTCACTATTCCTTATGACAAAGGTTGGTCTGCATACCAGGATGGGAAAAAACTTGAAATCAAGCAGGCTCAAACTGGTTTTATGAAAGTTGATGTTCCAAAGGGAAAAGGCACCATTACACTTTCCTTTATCCCCAATGGTTTTGTTATTGGAGCAGCCTGCTCACTAACTGCCCTTCTTCTTTTTGGGATCTATAATCACAGACGAAATTTATCTAAGACAGAAAAAGATTGACCAAGGAATTGGTCAATCTTTTTAATCTTCTTCCATTTTCTTAGGTTGATAAGCTAGCATACCTAAAGCAGCAAAGAAAACTAGTGTTATAATAAGGAAAATCACTTGGTGATGAATATTTCCTGTCATAGAGATTGTTTGTCGTAAACCTGATACAGAGTAACTCATTGGTAACCAAGGATTGACACCCTTAAAGAAATCATTTGTTAAAGCAAGGGGATAGGTCCCTGCACTTGATGCTAACTGTAATAAAAGTAAAATAAGAGAGAAGAAAGCTCCAATACGGCTATTCCAAGTTGTTAAAGCTGTCACCATAGACATGAAAGCTAAACTTGTGATTATAATTAGAATCAAGGTCCTCATCTCATGGTTCGCAGTCAATCCAATAAGATGGACACCTCCATAAACTAAAACACCTGCTAAGACAGCTATAATCCCATTTATTTCAGAGCGAGACTTCAACCAAGCCCAACGACTCTCTGGATGACGTCCAGAAGGCAACTTAGCAAAAATCATATTGGTAGATATAGCAGCAACAAAAAGAGCAACTGATATCATATAAGGAGCCATAGCAATCCCATTTACAGGGACTTGGTCATTGTCTGTTTTTGAGAGAACTAGAGGTTCAGATAATGTTTCTGCATTTTTAGATTCTGTCGAAGCTGATTTAAGTTGAGTATTTGCATTACCTAATCCTTGTCCTAATGAATCAACTCCTGTCTGTAAATCTTCAAGACTAGAGGTTAAGGTTGTTCCACCATCTGCTAGTTTTCCAGCACCATCTGCAATCTTCATAGCGCCACTTCCTAGTTGAGATGCTGCAGAAAGTAACTGTGTTGATTTATCTGTTAATTGACCAGAGCCAAATTGTAATGTAGTAAGACCTGCTATCAGCTCTGGGCTCTTATTGTTCAATTGAGCAGAACCAGATGACAAACTTTCTATACCTGATACTAATTCTGGAGCTTTTCCAGCTAACGCATCTACTCCAGCTGTCAAGGTTGATGTATTTTCTGTCAACTTACTTAATCCAGAAACTAATTTATCTAGACTAGTTGTTAAACTTGTATTCTTTTCACTTAGTTGATTAGCACCAATAGAAATAGTATCCAGTCCTTTAGTATAGTTTACAACACCTTTTTCAATTGACTGACTTCCAGGAACTAACTGATTATTTACAGAAGTTTGTAATGTTGTAAATCCATTTGACAATGTTGTCAAGGAGCTAGATGCTGCAGGTAAGAGTTGATTTGCTTTCGTCTGCACATCAGATAGATTAGATACTTGTTGTTCTGAATTCTCTATACTTTCTTTTAATCCTCCTACTGTCATTAAAATTGTTTTTGCCGACTCAATAGTAGAATTAGAATTTTTAGAAATAGCTTCTGTCAGTTCTTTCTTTTGTTCCTCTGTAAGAGATTGATAAGTAGCTGTTGATTGAAGGTTTGCAAGAGTTTTCTCTTGTTCTGTCTGACTTTTGGTCACAATATCCTGAGCAAGAGTTGTTAGATTTGGCAAAGCTTCTGACAATGTACTTTTCAGTTGAGTATTATCTGATATTGTAAGAGCTTGTAGTGTTTTATTTAGTTCTCCTAAGCTTGTTGCCAATTGCGCTATTTCTTCATTTTGTTGAGATGAGGACTCTAATTGGCTTGAAATTTCTTTAATACCAGTATTTAATTGCTCCATTCCATCTCTTAGTGTATCTGATTGATTGGATAATTGACTTGTTCCGTTAGAAAGTTCTTTCACACTATTTGTATAAGCATTTACACCAACTGAAAATTGATTGAGACCTGTATCCAGTTGTGAAACGCCACCTGTATAAGACTTTATACCTGTATTTAGCTGATTTACACCTGTCACCAACTCAGGAGTTTTTGAAGCTAATTGACCAAGTCCAGTGTCAACTTGTGAGACAGCATTTGTATAACTTTGTAAACCACTATTAAAAGTTCCTAAACCAATATGTAATTGCTCTATAGCAGACACATAGCTAGATAAGCCTTTTGTAAATTGATCCGCTCCATTTGAAAAAGTTACACTTGAGTTAGCTAGAGTATTAAGATTTGTTGTCAATGTTTGACTTCCCGTCACCAACTGATCGGCTCCATTAGCTAATTGTTCACTTCCTTCAGCTGCCTTATTTATTCCAGACTTCAAATCATTCATTTTTTGAAATAAAGCCTTAGTGTACGTTTCAGTAACATTAGTAGAGACGGTTTGTTTTAATTGTGTCATTGCAGAATCACTCATCTTACTTGCAATAAAGCTATGCCCACTTGACGTCTGATAATCAATCTGCATCTGTTCAGGATGATTCGTTAGGATAGAAGTAGCTTTTTCAGATAGATCACTTGGTAAAGTCACTACCATGTAGTAGTCACCATCTTCTAGTCCTTTTTCCCCTTCCTCTTCATTAACAAAGTGAAAATCTAAAGCCTTATTTTCTTTTAAATTAGACACCATGTCTTCACCAATTCTCATTGTCTGTCCATTATAAGAAGCTTCCTTATCTTTATTGACAACTGCCACAGGTAACTCCGATACTTGACCATATGGATCCCACATGGACGATAAAAATATAATGTTGTATAAAGCTGGAATGAGAGAAATCCCTATCATTACAATGATAAAGGTCGGTTTTTTAAATATTGCTTTCCATTCTTTAAACATGTTTCCTCCTTTTTTACACATATTGTCTAAAATTTTGATATAATAGATTATACATCAAAAAATCTAAATTACAAGGTAAAAAATATTTTTTTTAGACACATAGTCTATTTTTGTTTACAAGGAGGAATTATGAAAGAAAGTAACAAACGTTTAAAAACAAAACGAATTATCGAAAATGCCATGGTTCAATTATTGATGGACCAGCCCTTTGATCAAATTTCTACTGTCAAGTTAGCAGAAAAAGCCGGAATTAGTCGTTCCAGCTTTTACACTCACTACAAGGATAAGTATGATATGATTGAACTCTACCAAAGTAAGCTATTTCATACCTTTGAGTATATTTTCCAAAAACATGCTCATCACAAAAGAGATGCTATTTTAGAAGTATTTGAATATTTAGAGTCTGAGCCACTCTTGGCTGCACTCTTATCTGAAAATGGGACAAAAGAAATCCAAAATTTCTTGAGAAATAAGCTTCACATTATGCTTAGCACCGACCTTCAGAAACGCTTTATGAAATTACAACTCACTCCAATAGAATTAGAATACAGCAGTATTTATCTAACAAATGCCCTATTTGGTGTTTGCCAGACTTGGATTGCTCACGGAAAAAAAGAAAGTCCGCAAGAAATGACAGACTTCCTTATGAAAATGTTAGGTGATGTCAACTAAAAAAGAACACCATTGGTGTTCTTTTTTTTATCTGACTCCGCCAGTAGGACTCGAACCTACGACATCATGATTAACAGTCATGCGCTACTACCAACTGAGCTATGGCGGATAAAATAGTCCGTACGGGATTCGAACCCGTGTTACCGCCGTGAAAAGGCGGTGTCTTAACCCCTTGACCAACGGACCATCTATCTGTAGCAGATATAACCATTATATCAATTTCTTACTAATTGTCAATCACTTTTTAGATTTTTTCTCTAGAATATCTTTTAGTTTGCGAACTTTCAAACGGGTAATCGGGCAACGATGATCTTCATAAAAGACAACTTCTAAATTCTTTCGATCAATTTCTCTCACATTTCCCACATTGACAAGGAAAGATTTATGGGAGCAATAAAATCGCTGGGTATGTTTGTCCTTTTCCTGAATATCTGTCATAGTTCCATAGAATTCTTTAGCAAAATTCTTACCAATAATCCGAAGTTTATGAGAAACTCCTGTGGTTTCGATATACAAAATGTCATGGTAAGGAATTTTCAAATCATTTCCCTTATAGTTGTAATCAAAATAGTCTACAACATCTTCGTTTTCAAGCAGCATACTCTTAGTGTAAAAAATACTCTGCTCGATACGTTTTTTGAACAATTCATCATTGATGTCTTTGTCTACAAAATCTAGAGCTGATACCTGGTATTTGTAAGTTAAGGTAGCAAATTCAGATCGACTGGTAATAAAGACAATAATAGCATAAGGATTGTGATGACGGATAAACTGAGCCACTTCAAAGCCTTTTTTCTCGATTCCATGAATATCGATATCTAGGAAATAAAGCTGATTTACTTCATCATTTTCGATATATTCCTTAAACTCACGAACTTTTCCTGTTGTCTTATATGAAATAGGAATATTCGATTCTTCCGAGATTTCATTTAATATTCTCTCTAGTCTCACTTGATGTTCAATAACATCTTCTAAAATTAATACTTTCATTCGAATTCCCTCTTAAATCTAATAATTTGTCTAAATGTGTTGTCTTCCATCTCTGTTTCTAAAATAATGTTGTCATACTTATCTAAAATCTCCTTGACATTATTAAGTCCTAGACCTCTATTTCTTCCCTTGGTAGAGAAACCTAAGGCAAATAAATCCTCTGAAGGCGTCATAGTGATTTTGCATGAATTCTGGATAACTATAACTGTTTCAAAATCCATTTTAATGACTGCAACTTCCATTTGTTTCAAATAACTATCTGCAGCACCTTCAACAGCATTGTTTAATAAAATGCTCATGATACGAACAAGATCAAGTAAATCTATTGACAGTCTAGTAATGATATCCTTTACTTCCAATGTAAACTCTACATCATTTTTTCGTGCATAGACAATCGATTGAGCAATTAAACTTCGTAAAGCAGAATCTTCTATATTATTTAAATCAAAGTAAGTATATTTTTCTGACCTCAATTTCTGATTTGCTTTTACTAAGACTTCATTGTAAACCCTGTTAATTTCTTGTAAATCTCCACTGTCAATCGCCATTTGCATGCTAACAAGCATCCCTGCATAGTCATGACGAAAACCTCGAATTTCATTATACAACTCCACAATTTCATCAGTATAAGTCTGTAAATGCTTTTGTTCAAATTTCTTTTGTTTTAGAGCAATCTCTTTTTCAATTTGAACCTTGTGAGAATTCATTGCAAAGAAAATCAATAACAAGCAAATAAAAACAATGGTTGATAAAATACTTCCGAAGCTATTTAAATGATGAGTTGTACTTACTATATCTGAAATAAACAATAAAATATGCAAACCAAAGAAAGCAACTATTACTTTTTTTAAAAAAGGGTACAGATAATCTTTATCAAAATAAGTAAGTTCTAAATGGAAATAAGTAATAATTTTTTTAATAATAAAATATGTTAGTAATAGTACTCCTAAATAAAACATCACTTCATGTTCTATCACAAAAGCATCACCTGTTATAGAGGATAGGGTTACTGATAAAAAAGTATGTGTACTATGATATAATAAAGACAATAGTAAACTGATAAACATTCCTTTATGCTTATCATACTTCTTTAAAACTACTATAGAAGTATATAGAATAAAAGGAAATATAAACTTTTCAATCCCTAACCCAGCTAATGAAATAAAGTCAAAGAAAAATTCAGCTACAGACTGATATACAAATATACAAGCTATAAATAAATATCTTTCTTTTTTAGTTACTTTACAAATTAATTCATAGCTTATTGTTAAAATAAAAATATGAAGAATAACTATTCCAAATCCTAATAAACTCATCCTATCACCCTATAATATTACTACTTTGTCCTATTTGAAAAAAGATGTTTAAAAAAGTAAGGTAGTCTTTTATCTCCACCTCGAATCTCCTGCAATTCTGCCTCTGTTACTTCTTTAAATTGTTCCAACTTTACTGTATTTTTCATAATGAAATCTCCTGTATTATTTTTTCTTGTAAGTTAACTTACACATCTATTATACAAAATGAAGACCATGTAAGAAAAAATTCTTCCCAACTGTACATTTTTGCACCTGAAACGCACTTTTTTAAGAAAAAAGCTGGGATTTATCCCAGCTTCGCATCTAAAATTGATCCCAGCAGGATTCGAACCTGCGACCGTTCGCTTAGAAGGCGAATGCTCTATCCAGCTGAGCTATGAGACCTAACATGACCATTCTATCAAAAAACAAGAGCTAAGTCAATCTTCTATTTGTGGTAAGGAGAACCCTGTTGAATTGTAAAAGCACGGTAAATTTGTTCAACTAAAACTAATCTCATTAACTGATGTGGTAATGTCAGACGTCCAAAACTGACAGAAAGATTGGCCCTATTTTTTACAACAGGAGCTAGACCCAAACTTCCTCCAATGATAAAAGTAAGCGTTGAGTAGCCTTTTATAGAAGCTTGCTCTAGTTGCTTACTCAATTCCTCTGAGGAGAGTGTTTTTCCTTCAATGGCTAGTACAACGACAAAGTCTCTTTCTCCAACCTTAGAAAGAATTCTTTCACCTTCTGTTTCCAAGATTTTTTGATTTTCTAATTCACTGGCTTTGTCAGGTGTCTTCTCATCAGTGAGCTCAATCATTTCTAATTTGGCGAAACGTGAAATTCGTTTGGTATATTCAGCAATACCATCTTTAAGGTATTTTTCTTTTAATTTTCCCACTGTTACAATTTTTATTTTCATTCTTCTATTCTATCATATCCACACTTCATTTCACATCTTATACACACAAAAATCATTCAAAATTACTAGTGAATTCACAGAATAAAGTAAGTTATCCACAACTTGTGTAAAACTTTAAGCTTTTAAGTTTGGATTAAGTTAATAGTTTTATAATCTGAGTAAATAAATAACAAACGGAGGCGTTTATGAAACACTTACAAAAATTTTACAAAAAAGGAGTTAAAGTTCTTGCAATCATTCTAATCGGATTTTTAAGTGGTGCCTTAGGAAGTTTCGTAACATTGCAACTTTATCAAAAACAAGGAAATCAAGCTACGAATAATAATTCTGGCACTGTCACTCAAACATCCTATAAAAATGAAAATTCAACCACTCAAGCAGTAAATAAAGTTAAGGATGCTGTTGTCTCAATCATTACTTATTCTTCTTCTAGCAGTAGACAAAGTAGTGTATTTAATGCTGATGACACTAACTCTGATTCAGACAATCAACAAATCGCAAGTGAGGGATCAGGTGTCATCTATAAAAAGGATGATAAAGATGCCTATCTTGTAACTAATACTCACGTTATCAATGGAGCTTCAAAAGTTGATATCCGCTTAGCAGATGGTACCAAGGTTCCTGGTGAAATTGTCGGATCTGATACCTTCTCTGATATTGCTGTCGTTAAAATTTCTTCAGAAAAAGTTACAACAGTGGCAGAATTTGGGGATTCAAGTCAACTTAGTGTTGGAGAAACAGCGATTGCTATCGGTAGTCCTCTAGGTTCAGAATATGCTAATACAGTTACACAGGGGATTATTTCAAGTCTTAATCGAAATGTTTCTCTAAAATCTGAAGATGGTCAAGCTATTTCAACAAAAGCCATTCAAACAGATACAGCCATTAACCCTGGTAACTCTGGTGGTCCACTTGTAAACATTCAAGGACAAGTAATTGGTATTACATCAAGTAAAATTGCAAGTAATGGTGGAACATCTGTAGAAGGTCTTGGTTTTGCAATTCCTTCAAACGATGCACAAAATATCATTAAACAGCTTGAAAGTGATGGTAAAGTAACTCGTCCTGCTCTTGGAATTCAAATGGTTAATCTATCAAATGTTGGAGCTAGTGATCTTAGAAAACTTAACATTCCAAGTGGTCTCACTTCAGGTGTAGTTGTTCGATCTGTTCAAAACAATATGCCAGCAAATGGACATCTTCAAAAATATGATGTCATTACCAAAGTTGATGACAAAGAGATTGCCTCATCAACAGACCTACAACATGCTCTTTACAATCATGCTATCGGAGATACTATCAAAGTAACCTACTACCGTAACGGTAAGGAGGAAACAACCTCAATTAAACTAGATAAGAATTCTAGTGATTTAGAGTCTTAATTGACATCAGTGTAAAGAAAACTTTACAGAAAGTAAAAGATATGTTAGTGTAGAATCATGGAAAAATTTGAAATGATTTCTATCTCTGAAATACAAAAGAATCCTTACCAACCTCGAAAAGAATTTGATGTAGAAAAATTAAAGGAATTGGCTCAGTCAATCAAAGAAAATGGGCTCATCCAACCAATCATCGTTCGTCAATCTCCTGTAATTGGTTATGAAATCCTTGCAGGAGAGAGACGATATCGGGCTTCTCTCTTAGCTGGTCTTACTTCTATTCCAGCCGTTGTAAAGCACCTCTCAGATCAGGAAATGATGATTCAGTCTATCATTGAGAATTTGCAGAGAGAAAATTTAAATCCTGTTGAAGAAGCACGCGCCTACGAATCTTTAGTAGAAAAAGGATTTACTCACACTGAGATAGCAGATAAAATGGGGAAATCTCGTCCTTATATCACTAATTTTATTCGTTTGCTTTCCCTACCAGAATATATCTTAACTGAAGTAGAAAATGGAAAAATTTCTCAAGCGCATGCACGTTCACTAGTTGGTTTGGACAAAGAGCAGCAAGACTATTTCTTCCAACTAATTAAAAATGAAGACATCTCTGTGAGAAAGCTAGAATCACTTCTTACAGAGAAAAAACACAAGAAGCAACTAAAAAATGATTCTTTCATCAAAGACGAAGAAGATAAATTAAAAAAACTACTCGGTTTAAGTGTAGAAATTAAACTTTCAAAAAAAGATACTGGAAAGATTATTATCTCCTTTTCAAGTCAAGAAGAATACGATAGAATTATTAACAGCCTGAAATAAGGCTGTTCTTTTATTTTCTCAACTCACAAATTTATCCACCAATTTTTTTATCAAAAAGCCTACTAAATCAAGGATTTTCTTATTTATCCCCAACCTGTGGATAAATACTGCTAACATTGTGGATTCTTTTCCCCAATCTGTGGAAAAATCCTATTATCTATGGTAAAATAAGTCTAGCACTAAACTACTAAAATCATAGTAAAGGAGGAAAATTAGTTGAAAGAAAAGCAATTTTGGAATCGTATTTTAGAATTTGCTCAAGAAAGATTGACTCGATCTATGTATGATTTCTATGCTACACCTGCTGAACTCATCAAAGTAGAAGAAAATACAGCTACTATATTTCTACCGAGATCAGAGATGGAAATGGTGTGGGAAAAGCAATTAAAAGATATTATCATTGCTGCTGGTTTTGAAATTTATGATTCTGAAATCAAACCTCACTATATTTTCACTAAACCTCAGAGTACAGAATCTCCTCAAGTAAATGATACGAATAGTGTCTCTACTTACGATTACACACCTGCACTACCAACGATTCCCTATTCCGAAACAGGGTTAAAAGAAAAATATACCTTTGATAACTTTATTCAAGGTGATGGTAATGTTTGGGCGGTGTCTGCTGCACTAGCTGTATCTGAAGATTTAGCTCTGACTTATAATCCTCTTTTCATCTATGGAGGACCTGGTCTTGGAAAGACTCACTTACTCAATGCGATTGGAAATGAGATTTTGAAAAATATTCCTGATGCGCGTGTCAAGTACATTCCTGCCGAAAGCTTTATCAATGACTTTCTTGAACACTTGCGACTTGGGGAAATGGAAAAGTTCAAAAAGACTTACCGTAGCCTTGATCTCTTATTGATCGATGATATCCAATCTCTCAGTGGCAAAAAAGTCGCGACCCAGGAAGAATTTTTCAATACCTTCAATGCTCTTCATGATAAACAGAAACAGATTGTCCTAACCAGTGATCGAAGTCCTAAACACCTAGAAGGCCTTGAGGAAAGACTTGTTACACGCTTTAGCTGGGGATTGACGCAAAATATCACCCCTCCTGACTTTGAGACACGTATCGCCATTCTTCAAAGTAAAACAGAGCACTTGGATTACCATTTCCAAAGTGATACTCTAGAATACTTGGCTGGCCAATTTGATTCAAATGTTCGAGAATTGGAAGGAGCAATCAACGATATCACTTTAATTGCCAGAGTGAAGAAGATTAAGGATATTACTATTGATATTGCTGCGGAAGCTATTAGAGCACGTAAGCAAGACGCCCGCCAGATACTTGTTATTCCAATTGAGAAAATCCAAACTGAAGTTGGTAATTTTTATGGAGTGAGTGTCAAAGAAATGAAGGGGACGAGACGAGTTCAAAACATCGTTTTAGCACGTCAAGTTGCCATGTATCTAGCTAGAGAACTGACAGATAACAGTCTTCCAAAAATCGGAAAAGAATTTGGTGGAAAGGATCACACCACCGTGATTCATGCCCATGCTAAAATCAAATCATTGATTGACGAAGACGATAATTTACGTTTAGAAATAGAAGCAATCAAAAAGAAAATTAAGTAGCTTGTGGATAACTTTTCCTTTCTTATCTTTTTTATCCACATTTTTTAAACAAGCTTAGAAGCTTAAGTTTACTAAATAGCACCCAGTTTTCCACAAAATTCACACATACTATTATTACTATTAACTTTCTAATACTAAAAATAAATAAAGGAGAATCCATGATTCATTTTTCAATTAATAAAAATTTATTTCTACAAGCTTTAAATACCACAAAACGAGCAATTAGCTCAAAAAATGCTATTCCGATTTTATCGACAATCAAAATTGATATTAGCAATGAAGGAATTACTTTAATTGGATCAAATGGTCAAATTTCTATTGAAAATTTCATTTCTCAAAAAAATGAAGATGCTGGTCTTTTGATTACTTCTTTAGGTTCGATTCTTCTAGAAGCTTCTTTCTTTATCAATGTTGTATCTAGTCTTCCAGATGTAACGCTTGATTTCAAAGAAATTGAACAAAAACAAATTGTCTTAACAAGTGGTAAATCAGAAATTACCCTAAAAGGAAAAGATAGCGAACAGTACCCACGAATCCAAGAAATTTCAGCAAGCACACCTTTGGTTCTTGAAACCAAACTACTCAAGAAAATTATCAATGAAACAGCTTTTGCTGCAAGTACGCAAGAGAGTCGTCCCATCTTAACAGGTGTTCATTTTGTATTGAGCCAACATAAGGAACTAAAAACAGTTGCAACAGACTCACACCGCCTTAGCCAGAAGAAATTGACTCTTGAAAAAAATGGAGATGATTTCGATGTGGTGATTCCTAGCCGCTCTCTACGCGAATTTTCAGCGGTATTTACAGATGATATTGAAACTGTAGAGATTTTCTTTGCAAATAATCAAATCCTCTTTAGAAGCGAAAATATTAGCTTCTACACTCGTCTCCTAGAAGGAAACTATCCTGATACAGATCGTTTGATTCCAACAGACTTTAATACTACAATTACTTTTGATGTGGTTAATTTGCGTCAATCTATGGAGCGTGCACGTCTCTTATCAAGTGCGACTCAAAACGGTACTGTGAAGCTTGAAATTAAAGGTGGGGTTGTTAGCGCCCATGTTCACTCTCCAGAAGTTGGTAAAGTAAACGAAGAAATCGATACAGAGCAGGTGACCGGGGATGATTTAACTATTAGTTTTAACCCAACTTACTTGATTGATTCCCTCAAGGCTTTAAATAGCGAAAAGGTTACTATTAGCTTTATCTCATCAGTTCGTCCATTTACTCTTGTGCCAGCAGATACTGACGAAGATTTCATGCAGCTTATCACACCAGTTCGAACAAATTAAGTGAAAGAGGTTGAGCCTAGCTCGCCTCTTTTATGATATAATCAAAAAAGAAAAGGAGAGTAGTATGTATCAAGTTGGAAATTTTGTTGAGATGAAAAAACCACACGCTTGTACCATCAAGTCAACAGGCAAAAAGGCTAATCGTTGGGAAATTACACGTGTAGGGGCAGATATTAAAATAAAGTGTAGCAATTGTGACCACCTTGTCATGATGAGTCGCTATGATTTTGAACGAAAAATGAATAAGATTATTGACTAAGAACCCTTAGTTAGAGGGTTAGCAAGTTTTCCCTTTTTGTGTTATAATGTTAGGGATTGAAATGAGAACGGAGAATGAGAAACTATGGCTTTAACAGCAGGTATCGTTGGTTTGCCAAACGTTGGTAAATCAACCCTTTTTAATGCAATTACAAAAGCAGGAGCAGAGGCGGCAAACTACCCATTTGCGACTATTGATCCAAACGTTGGGATGGTGGAAGTTCCAGATGAACGCCTACAAAAACTAACGGAAATGATTACTCCTAAAAAGACAGTTCCAACAACCTTTGAGTTTACAGATATTGCAGGGATTGTAAAAGGAGCTTCAAAAGGAGAAGGTCTAGGTAATAAATTCTTGGCCAATATCCGTGAAGTAGACGCGATTGTTCACGTAGTTCGTGCTTTTGATGATGAAAATGTGATGCGCGAGCAAGGACGTGAAGACGCCTTTGTGGATCCACTTGCAGATATTGATACCATTAACCTAGAATTGATTCTTGCTGACTTAGAATCAGTTAATAAACGCTATGCGCGTGTAGAAAAGATGGCACGTACGCAAAAAGATAAAGAATCAGTAGCAGAATTTAATGTTCTTCAAAAGATTAAACCAGTCCTTGAGGATGGAAAATCAGCTCGCACCATCGAATTTACAGATGAAGAACAAAAAGTTGTCAAAGGTCTCTTCCTTTTGACCACTAAACCAGTTCTTTATGTTGCTAATGTGGATGAGGATGTAGTTTCAGATCCAGATTCTATCGAATATGTGAAGCAAATTCGTGAATTCGCAGCGACAGAGAATGCTGAAGTAGTAGTTATTTCCGCGCGTGCTGAGGAAGAAATTTCTGAGTTAGACGATGAGGATAAGCAAGAGTTTCTTGAAGCACTTGGTTTGACTGAATCAGGCGTTGACAAGTTGACTCGTGCAGCTTATCACTTGCTTGGGCTTGGAACTTACTTCACAGCTGGTGAAAAAGAAGTCCGTGCTTGGACCTTTAAGCGAGGGATGAAAGCTCCTCAAGCAGCTGGTATTATCCACTCAGACTTTGAAAAAGGGTTTATTCGTGCAGTAACAATGTCATATGAGGATCTAGTGAAATATGGATCTGAAAAGGCTGTAAAAGAAGCTGGGCGTTTGCGTGAAGAAGGAAAAGAATATATCGTTCAAGATGGCGATATCATGGAATTCCGCTTTAACGTTTAATAATATTTAATAAATAGTGTCAATTAGGTTGGAAAAAAATTCCAACCCTTTTGGCTTTCGAAAGGAAAAATAAATGACCAAATTACTTGTAGGATTGGGAAATCCAGGGGATAAATATTTTGAAACCAAGCACAACGTTGGATTTATGTTGATTGACCAACTAGCTAAAAAACAAAATGTCACCTTTACACATGACAAGATATTTCAAGCTGACCTAGCATCTTTTTTCATCAATGGAGAAAAAATTTATCTCGTCAAACCAACAACATTTATGAATGAAAGTGGAAAAGCGGTTCATGCTTTATTGACTTACTATGGTTTGGATATTGAAAATTTACTCGTTATTTACGACGACCTTGACATGGAAGTCGGGAAAATTCGTTTAAGAGCAAAGGGATCAGCAGGTGGTCATAATGGTATCAAGTCTATTATTCAACATATAGGGACTCAGGTATTTAACCGTGTTAAAATAGGTATTGGAAGACCTAAAAAAGGCATGTCAGTTGTTCATCATGTTTTAAGTAAGTTTGATCAGGATGACTATGTGGGTATTTTACAGTCAATTGACAAGGTTGACGATGCTGTAAATTATTATTTACAAGAAAAAAACTTTGAGAAAACAATGCAGAGGTATAACAGCTAAATGGTGACTTTATTAGATTTATTCTCAGAAAATGACCAGATAAAAAAATGGCATCAAAATCTGATAGATAAGAAAAGACAACTAATACTTGGTTTATCAACGTCTACCAAGGCTATTGCAATTGCAAGCAGTCTAGAAAAGGAAAATAAGATTGTGTTACTGACTTCAACTTATGGAGAAGCAGAACGAATTATCAGTGATCTTCTTTCTCTCTTAGGAGAGGAACTTGTCTATCCATTTTTGGTTGATGACTCTCCTATGGTAGAGTTTTTGATGTCTTCGCAAGAAAAAATCATTTCGCGGGTTGAGGCCTTGCGTTTTTTGAGTGATCCGTCTAAGAAAGGGATTTTAGTTTGTAATATCGCAGCGAGTAGGTTAATTTTACCCTCTCCGACTAGATTTAAAGAAAGTACTATAAAAATTGCAGTTGGCGAAGAATATGACCAACACGAGCTACTTCACCGGTTAAAGGAAATTGGATATCGAAAAGTTACTCAAGTACAGACACAAGGTGAGTTTAGTATTCGAGGAGACATTTTAGATATTTTTGAGATGTCTCAGTTAGAACCTTTCCGAATCGAGTTTTTTGGCGATGAAGTAGATGGTATTCGTACTTTTGAAGTCGAAACACAATTATCGAAAGAAAATCAGACAAACCTCACTATCTTTCCAGCTAGCGACATACTTTTGAGAGAAAAAGATTATCAACGAGGACAGTCAGCTTTAGAAAAGCAAATTTCAAAGACTCTATCACCAATTTTAAAATCATATTTGGAAGAGATTTTGTCAAGTTTTCATCAAAAACAAGTACATTCAGATAGTCGAAAGTTTTTGTCCTTATGTTACGATAAAACATGGACTGTATTTGATTATATTGAAAAAGATACACCAGTATTCTTTGATGACTATCAAAAATTGATGAATCAGTATGAATCCTTTGAAAGAGAATTAGCACAATACTTTACAGAAGATTTACAGAATGGTAAATCATTTTCTGGGATGCAGTATTTTGCAGATACAGAGCAAACCTATAAAAAACAAAGTCCAGTTACCTTTTTCTCCAATCTGCAAAAGGGCTTAGGAAATCTTAAGTTTGATCACATTTATCAATTTAATCAATACCCCATGCAAGAGTTTTTCAATCAATTTTCATTTTTAAAAGGAGAAATTGAGCGATACAAAAAAATGGACTACACTATTATTTTGCAGTCTAGCAATTCAATGGGAAGTAAGACGTTGGAGGATGTTTTAGAGGAATATCAGATCAAATTAGATTCCAGAGATAAGTCAAGTATCTGTAAAGAATCTGTAAACTTGATTGAGGGTAATCTAAGACATGGTTTTCATTTTGTAGATGAAAAAATTCTCTTGATTACTGAACATGAGATTTTTCAAAAGAAATTAAAACGTCGGTTTAGAAGACAACATGCTTCAAATGCAGAGCGATTAAAAGATTATAATGAACTTGAAAAAGGGGACTACGTTGTTCACCATATCCATGGAATTGGTCAATATTTAGGAATCGAAACAATTGAAATCAAAGGGATTCACCGTGATTATGTCAGTGTACAGTATCAAAATGGTGACCAAATCTCCATCCCAGTAGAGCAGATTCAGTTACTGTCTAAATATGTTTCAAGTGATGGGAAAGCGCCAAAACTTAATAAATTAAATGATGGTCATTTCAAAAAGGCCAAGCAAAAAGTTAAGAACCAAGTAGAGGATATAGCTGACGATTTAATCAAGCTTTATTCTGAGCGTAGTCAGTTGAAGGGGTTTGCTTTCTCAGCTGATGATGATGAGCAACATGCTTTTGATGATGCTTTCCCTTATGTTGAAACAGATGATCAACTTCGCAGTATTGAGGAAATCAAGAGAGATATGCAGGATTCTCACCCCATGGATCGACTTTTGGTTGGAGATGTTGGTTTTGGGAAGACTGAAGTAGCAATGCGTGCTGCTTTTAAGGCAGTCAATGATCACAAACAGGTGGTCGTTCTAGTTCCAACGACGGTTTTAGCGCAACAGCACTATACGAATTTTAAGGAACGATTCCAAAATTTTGCTGTTAATATTGATGTGTTGAGTCGCTTTAGAAGTAAAAAAGAGCAGGCAGAAACACTTGAAAAATTAAAGAATGGTCAAGTTGATATTTTGATTGGAACGCATCGTGTTTTGTCAAAAGATGTGGTGTTTTCTGATTTGGGCTTGATGATTATTGATGAAGAGCAGCGATTCGGGGTTAAGCATAAGGAAACTTTGAAAGAACTAAAAAAACAAGTAGATGTTCTAACCTTGACAGCAACGCCAATCCCTCGTACTCTCCACATGTCTATGCTGGGAATTCGAGATTTGTCTGTTATTGAAACTCCTCCAACCAATCGCTATCCTGTTCAAACCTATGTATTAGAGAAGAATGATAGTGTCATTCGTGATGCTGTCTTGCGTGAAATGGAGCGTGGAGGTCAACTTTACTATCTTTACAATAAAGTTGACACGATTGACCAGAAGGTTTCAGAATTACAGGAGTTGGTTCCAGAGGCTTCGATTGGGTATGTTCATGGACAAATGAGTGAAATTCAGTTGGAAAATACTCTACTTGATTTCATTGAAGGTCAGTATGATATTTTGGTGACGACTACTATTATTGAGACAGGGGTAGACATTCCAAATGCCAATACCTTATTTATTGAAAATGCAGACCATATGGGCTTGTCAACCTTGTATCAATTAAGAGGAAGAGTCGGTCGTAGTAATCGTATTGCTTATGCTTATCTCATGTATCGTCCAGAAAAATCAATTAGTGAAGTTTCTGAGAAGAGATTAGAAGCGATTAAGGGATTTACAGAATTAGGCTCAGGATTTAAGATTGCTATGCGAGATCTTTCGATTCGGGGAGCAGGAAATCTCCTAGGAAAATCGCAGTCTGGTTTCATTGATTCTGTTGGTTTTGAATTGTATTCACAGTTATTAGAGGAAGCTATTGCTAAACGGAACGGTAATGGGAATAAAAGAACCAAAGGAAATGCTGAGTTGATTTTACAAATTGATGCTTATCTTCCTGATACTTATATTTCTGACCAACGACATAAGATTGAAATTTACAAGAAAATTCGTCAAATTGACAATCGTGTCAACTATGAAGAACTACAAGAAGAATTGATGGATCGATTTGGAGAATACCCAGATGTAGTAGCCTACCTTTTAGAGATTGGTTTGGTTAAGTCATATTTGGACAAGGTCTTTGTAGAACGTGTGGAAAGAAAAGATAACAAGATTACAGTTCAATTTGAAAAAGTCACTCAACGACTATTCTTGGCTCAAGATTATTTTAAAGCCTTATCTGCAACGAACTTAAAAGCAGCTATAGCTGAGAATAAGGGATTAATGGAAGTTGTATTTGATGTCCGAAACAAGAAGGATTATGAAATTTTAGAAGGTTTGCTGATTTTTGGAGAAAGTTTATTAGAGATAAAAGAATCAAAGGAAGCAAATCCCATTTAACATTTTTCTTCTATAAAAAGGATAAAAATGGTACAATAATAATTTGAGGTAATAAAAATGAGATTAGACAAGTATTTAAAAGTATCACGAATTATTAAGCGCCGTACAGTCGCAAAAGAAGTAGCAGATAAAGGTAGAATCAAGGTAAATGGAATTTTGGCCAAAAGTTCAACGGATTTGAAAGTTGATGACCAAGTTGAAATTCGCTTTGGAAATAAGTTGTTGCTTGTTAAAGTACTAGAAATGAAAGATAGTACAAAAAAAGAAGATGCAGCAGGCATGTATGAAATTCTCAGTGAAACACGGGTAGAAGAAAATGTCTAAAAATATTGTACAGATGAATAATTCTTTTATTCAAAATGAACATCAACGTCGTCGTTACCTGATGAAGGAGAGACAAAAACGAAATCGTTTTATGGGTTGGGTCCTTATTTTGATGATCTTGTTGTTTATTTTACCAACTTATAACTTGGCCCAAAGCTATGATCAGTTACTGCAACGACGTCAGCAATTAACAGAGTTGAAAGAGCAGTACCAAACTCTTAGTGATGAAAAGGATAAGGAATCCGCCTTTGCTGCAAAGTTGAAAGATGAAGACTATGTAGCAAAGTATGCACGCGCCAAGTACTATTACTCAAAGAAACGAGAAGCAATTTACACAATTCCTGATTTGCTTCCGAGGTAATGTCATGGAAAATTTATTGGAAGTTGTTGAGCAATTTCTAAGTTTATCAGATGAAAAATTAGAGGAATTGGCAACTAAAAACCATTTATTACGATTACAAGAAGAAAGGGAAGAGAAGAATGCGTAAGTTCTTAGTAGTTTTATTGCTACCTGCTTTTATCATAACCTCAAGAGTAGTTAGCACAGAAAAACAGCTTCCTTACTCTTCACAAGAAATTTATTATCTAACCGAGTCTGATTATGGATTCTACTATAAAGAAACTCTGGAATCCCCAATGGTATATGGAGAAACAGCTGTCTATGCTAATGAGGATCTTGTCAAGGAGTCTGGTAAATTGACTCCTGGAACCACCTTTAAAATAGTAGAATGGCGTTTGAATAGACAAGGTGTTCCTGTTTTTAAATTAGATAATCACCAGTTTATCCTTGCAGATAAGCGGTTGGTCTATGATCAAAGTCAAGTTCAAACTCAAAATAGACAAGTATGGTTGGAGCAGGGGTTTGTTATCTATAACAGTCCCTATGATGCGAAAGAAATTTCTTCAACCCTCTCTCCCTATCAACGCGTAACGGTGGATAGAGCTCTCTTTGCTGAGGGACAAGAATTTCTTCATATCAATCAAGTTGGGTGGGTATCAAAAGAGTTCACCTCAGAAGAAGACAATCGCATCCAGAAGGTTCAAGAAGTTTTATCAAACAACTATCAGAATGAAAATTATTCTATTTATGTTAAACAACTGAGTACAGCTAAAGAGGCTGGGGTGAATGAAGACAGCAAACTTTATGCAGCTAGCATCTTGAAACTAGCCTACCTTTATTACGCTCAAGATAAGATAAATCAAGGGGAATATACGCTAGACAGTAGCTTCAAGTATATCCCAGAAGTAAATAGTTTCCCTGGGTCCTATAAACCAGAAGGTAGTGGTAGCTTACCTAAAAAAGAAGATAACAAAGAATACAGTCTTCAACAGTTAATTATCAAGGTAACAAAAGAGTCTGATAATGTTGCTCATAATATTTTAGGTTATTACGTGACCAATCAATCTGACGGGGCTTTTAAAGAAAAAATGTCCACCATTATGGGTGAGGATTGGGATGTGAATGATAAATTGACTTCTTCAAAAATGGCTGGAAAGGTCATGGAAGCTATTTATAATCAGAATGGTTTTGTCTTAGAGTCTCTAGGTAAGACTGATTTTGACAACCAAAGAATCGCAAAAGGTGTTTCGGTTAAGGTAGCTCATAAAATTGGAGATGCCGATGAGTTTAAACATGACACTGCCATTGTTTATACGGATTCTCCTTTCGTTCTTTCCATTTTCACCAAAAATTCTGATTATGATACTATTGCTAAGATAGCTAAGGATGTTTATGAGGTTCTAAAATGAGGGACCAGGATTTTTTAAATCATTTTCTCCAAAAAGAGTATTTCAAAAAACATTCTAAAGTCGTATTAGCTTTGTCTGGCGGACTGGACTCAATGTTTTTATTCCATCTATTGTCTACTTATCAGAAAGAGTTGGAAATTGAGTTGATTTTAGCACATGTCAATCACAAGCAGAGAAGGGAATCTGATTGGGAGGAAAATGAACTAAGGAAGTTAGCTGATGCAGCTGAACTTCCTATTTATATCACATGCTTTTCAGGAGACTTTTCAGAAGCGCGTGCTCGAGAGTTTCGTTATGATTTTTTTAGGAAAATCATAAAAGAGGTTGGAGCAACTGCCTTGGTTACTGCCCACCATGCAGATGATCAAGTTGAAACGATTTTGATGCGCTTGATTCGAGGAAGTCGGCTACGTCATTTAACAGGAATAAAAGAAAGTCAAGTAGTTGATGGAATTGAAATCCTCCGTCCCTTGTTGCCTTTTCATAAAAAGGACTTTCCACCAATTGTTCATTTTGAAGATCAAACAAATCAGGAAAATACCTATTTTCGCAATCGCATTCGGAATAGGTATATACCAGAGCTTGAAAAAGAAAATCCTCTTCTTAAATCCGCCCTTTTAGATTTAGGAAGGGAAATTTCAGATTACCAAGCAACAATAACGGAACTTTCGAAACAAATTGATGTGGAAGATTTGAATGAGTTCTTTTCATACTCAAAACAAACTCAAGGAATCTTGCTCCAAAACTATCTTAATCAATTTCCAGACTTAAATCTGACAAAGGCTCAGTTTGCTGAAGTTCGACAGATTTTAGCAACGAAAAGTCAGTATCGTCATTCTCTTAAAAATGGCTACGAATTGATAAAAGAGTATCAACGGTTTCAAATTTGTAAAATCAGTCCTCAGGCCGATGAAAAGGAAGATGAACTTGTGTTACACTATCAAAATCAAGTTCGATATATGGGCTATTTATTTTCCTTTGGCATCCCTATTGAAGGGGATTTTGTTCAAAAAGTAACGGTTTCACGGGAAACATCTGTACATATTAGATGTCGAAAACCTGGCGATGTTATTATCCTGAATGGTCATCGAAAGAAACTGAGACGCTTATTTATAGATTTAAAAATCCCTATTGAAAAACGAAAAATAACCCCTATTATTGAGCAATTTGGAGAAATTGTCTCAATTTCAGGAATTGCGACCAGTGATTTGAGTAAAAACACGAAAAATGATATAATGAACACTGTGATTTATATAGAAAAAATAGATAGGTAAAAAGATGTTAGAACACGATATTAAAAAAATCCTCGTTTCACATGATGAAATTACAGAAGCAGCTAAAAAGCTAGGTGCGCAACTAACAAAAGAATATGAGGGGAAAAATCCAATTCTTATTGGAATTCTGAAAGGATCGATTCCTTTTATGGCTGAATTGGTCAAACATATTGATACGCATATTGAGATGGACTTCATGATGGTATCTAGTTACCATGGTGGAACAGCAAGTAGTGGTGTCATTAATATCAAGCAAGACGTGACTCAAAATATCAAAGGAAGACATGTTTTATTTGTAGAGGATATCATCGATACAGGTCAAACCTTGAAGAATTTGAGAGATATGTTTATTGCAAGAGAAGCAACTTCTGTTAAAATCGCGACTTTGTTAGACAAACCAGAGGGACGCGTTGTTGAAATTGAAGCGGATTATACTTGCTTTACTATTCCAAATGAGTTTGTAGTAGGTTATGGTCTAGATTATAAAGAAAATTATCGTAACCTTCCTTATGTTGGAGTATTGAAAGAAGAAGTTTATTCAAATTAGAAAGATTTATCTTTAATGAAAAAACAAAATAATGGTTTAGTTAGAAACCCATTTCTCTACTTGTTAATTATCTTCTTCCTAGTGACAGGATTCCAGTATTTTTACTCTGGAAATACTGCAGGACGAAGCGAAAAAATTAACTATACAGAATTGGTAAAAGAAATTACAGCAGACAATGTAAAAGAATTAACCTATCAGCCAAATGGTAGCATCATTGAAGTGTCTGGTGTTTATAAAAATCCTAAGACTAGTAAAGAAGAAACAGGGATTCAATTTTTCACTCCTGCTGCCACAACAGTAGAAAGATTCTCAAGTACTATTCTTCCGTCTGATTCAACAGTTTCAGAATTGCAAAAACTTGCTTCTGAACATCAGGCAGAAGTAACAGTCAAACATGAGAGTTCAAGCGGTATGTGGATCAATATCCTTGTCTCTGTGGTGCCATTTGCTATTCTCTTCTTCTTCCTATTCTCTATGATGGGAAATATGGGAGGAAATAATAGTAGAAATCCAATGAGTTTTGGACGTAGTAAGGCCAAGGCTGCTAACAAAGAAGATATCAAGGTACGATTTTCAGATGTAGCAGGTGCCGAGGAAGAAAAACAAGAATTAGTTGAAGTTGTTGAATTTCTAAAAGATCCAAAACGATTTACAAAACTTGGTGCGCGTATTCCTGCAGGTGTTCTTTTAGAGGGACCTCCGGGAACAGGTAAGACCTTACTTGCTAAGGCAGTTGCTGGGGAAGCAGGTGTTCCATTCTTTAGTATCTCAGGTTCTGACTTTGTAGAAATGTTTGTCGGAGTTGGTGCAAGCCGTGTTCGTTCCCTTTTTGAGGATGCAAAAAAAGCAGCGCCAGCCATCATCTTTATCGATGAAATTGATGCCGTTGGTCGCCAACGTGGTGTCGGTCTTGGTGGAGGTAATGATGAACGTGAACAAACCTTGAACCAACTCTTGATTGAGATGGATGGTTTTGAGGGAAATGAAGGGATCATTGTTATCGCTGCGACGAACCGTTCAGATGTTCTAGATCCAGCTCTTCTCCGTCCAGGACGTTTTGATAGAAAAGTCTTAGTTGGTCGCCCTGATGTTAAAGGTCGTGAAGCAATCTTGAAAGTTCATGCTAAAAATAAACCTCTGGCAGACGATGTTGATTTGAAACTAGTTGCCCAACAAACCCCAGGTTTTGTGGGAGCTGACTTAGAAAATGTTCTAAACGAAGCAGCCTTAGTTGCTGCTCGTCGCAACAAATCAATCATTGATGCTTCAGATATTGATGAGGCAGAGGACAGAGTGATTGCTGGACCATCTAAGAAAGATAAAACAGTATCACAAAGAGAGCGTGAATTGGTTGCTTATCATGAGGCTGGACATACCATTGTTGGTTTAGTACTGTCAAATGCCCGTGTTGTTCATAAAGTTACCATTGTACCACGTGGACGTGCAGGCGGATACATGATTGCACTTCCTAAAGAAGATCAAATGCTTCTATCTAAGGAAGACATGAAAGAACAATTAGCAGGTTTGATGGGTGGTCGTGTAGCTGAAGAGATTATCTTTAATGTTCAAACTACAGGAGCTTCAAATGACTTTGAACAAGCTACACAGATGGCGCGTGCAATGGTCACTGAATACGGTATGAGTGAAAAACTTGGCCCAGTTCAATACGAAGGTAATCATGCTATGTTTGGTGCACAAAGTCCTCAAAAATCAATTTCAGAACAAACAGCCTATGAGATTGATGAGGAAGTTCGTTCATTATTAAATGAGGCACGAAACAAAGCTGCTGAAATTATCCAATCAAATCGTGAAACGCATAAGTTGATTGCAGAAGCGTTGTTGAAATATGAAACATTAGATAGTACACAGATTAAATCTCTTTACGAGACAGGAAAAATGCCTGAGACAGTAGAAGAGGAATCCCATGCATTATCTTATGATGAAGTGAAATCAAAAATGAGTGAAGAAAAATAAATTTAGAGAGGTTCAACCTCTCTTTTTATGTTCTAATGTGATGGCTACCGAGCGGATGCCCTGATAGTCGACCCTCCTCGTACAGGCTTAGATGATAAGCTGTTGGAAACCATTCTGACCTATGTTCCAGACAAAATGGTCTATGTATCCTGCAATGTTTCGACCTTAGCGCGAGATTTGGTTAAACTAGTAAAAGTCTATGA
>NZ_JAPVZE010000015.1:0-51883 GCF_041432205.1 Streptococcus sp. 27098_8_51 | reverse complement strand
CACTCTAGTCTGCTGGAGCATGATTTCAGATACCCAGATGTGATAAGGATTTTTACTTCTCCTCCAAGGTAAATCTCGCTTGTTTTCATCATACCAATTGAGGAGTTTTTCACGAAAAGAAATAATCTTCTCCTCCGGCCACATGACGATACCATATTCTTTCAAATCTAACATATCTCTAGTATAACACAGAAGACTCTAACTGTCCTTCTCTCAGTACTAAAAAGCCTCTTCCCATGGGAAAGAGGACTAAATCTTATTGATGAACTGCTTGAGCTGCTGTGATAAGGGTCAACTTGTACACATCATCTGCATTACATCCACGAGAAAGGTCGTTAACAGGTTTGTTCAAACCTTGCAAAACAGGTCCTACAGCCGCAAAACCACCGAGACGTTCTGCCATCTTGTACCCAATATTTCCGGCTTCGATACCTGGGAAGACAAAAACATTTGCTTGACCAGCTACGTTACTTCCTGGAGCTTTTAGAGCTGCAGTTTCAGGAACAAAGGCAGCGTCAAATTGCAACTCCCCATCAATCTCAAGGTCGGGACGCAAGTCGTGAGCAATTTTAGTTGCTTCTACGACCTTATCAACACTTTCACCAAATCCTGAACCTTTAGTAGAATAGCTTAGCATAGCAATTTTAGGTTCAATACCAAACATCTTAGCTGTGATTGCTGAATTGATCGCGATTTCAGCCAAGGCTTCTGCATCTGGATTGATGTTAATGGCACAGTCTCCAAATAGGTAACGTTCTGTACCACGTACCATAAGGAAGGCACCTGAAGTACGAGTTACGTTTGGACGAGTTTTGATGATTTGTAGGGCTGGGCGAACTGTTGAGGCAGTTGAGTGAATCGCACCAGATACCATACCGTCAACCAAGCCCAAGTAGACTAGCATCACACCAAAGTAGTTGACATCTTCAACCAAAACTTTGCGCGCTTCTTCTTCAGTCATTTTGCCCTTACGACGCTCTACTAAAGCAGCAACCATTTCTTCAAATCGAGGATAGTGTTGAGGGTCAATGACTTCATAACCATCCATGATCCCTTCGATTTCGAGATAAATTTTAATTTTTTCAGGGTTTCCAAGCAAAACAGGGATTACTTCTGTTTCTTTTACCAAGCGTTTTGTTGCTTGAAGAATACGTGGCTCTTCCCCTTCAGGGAGAACGATACGAGCATTTTTGCCAACCAGGTTGGCTTTGAGATTTTCAAAAACTTCCATGAGTTTTCTCCTTTAAGAAAATAAATTATACTCCAAATAGTTTTTAAAGAGTATTAGTTGATAACTGAGTAATAAGATTGCTGAAATCATCCGGTAAGGGGCTTTCTAGTTGCAAATCGTGCTCTAGAAAAGGATGATAAAAAGATAAATAATGACAATGCAGAGCCTGACGTTGGATACCGTCATCCAGACTACCACCATACAAATCGTCTCCCAACAAAGGAAAGCCAATATGGGAAAAATGCACTCGTATCTGATGAGTTCGTCCAGTATGCAGGCGAATATCGACTAGGTGAATATTTCCATAAGACGCTACAACTTTGTAAGACGTATGAGCGTATTTCCCACCTTTGGCAACCCGCCTTGTGATAATGGAATCTTCATCACGCGCAATCGGGGCAATAATCTCCCCCTCTGGCTCCAAGACACCATCTCCTTTAACAAGTGCAAAATACCTTTTTTCGATAAACTTTCGTTGCAGTTGCTTGTCTAAACGTGCATGAGCGTAGCCGTGCTTGGCAAAAAGCATCAAACCAGATGTATCTCTATCAAGCCTAGTCACGATGTGAACTTGCTGGTTTTCATAGTTTTGCTTGACATAATAGCCCTTGATAAAATTCGCAATGGTATTGGAATGATTGACACTGGGGATGGAAGCTACTCCATAAGGTTTATTCAAAACCAGAAAATGATCATCCTCATAGAGAATATCCAGTGGACGCTCAATTGTTTCAAGACTCTCAAACCCTTCCTCCGCTGGAATGTCAATAGTTACCCTGTCTCCAATATCTAAGAGATAAGTCGCATTTTGAGGTTGGCCATTGACCAGAATAGCCCCACCTCGAAACTTAATCTTAGCCAAAAGTCCCTTAGAAACCTCATGTTTCTTGAGGAATGTTTTGACTTTGACGTGCTCATCTGCGAGAAATTCGAACCTCATTCATCCACCTCGCCGATGAAGGCATCTTTGACACGATTCCAGAAACTAGTGTGGCTTGGAGTCGCTACGAAGTGAATCTTGTGATGGTCGATTTGATACTCTATCCGTTCGATATTACGGAAGGAATAGACGCTGTTATCGACTGATATCGTATGGTAATCATTGCGTGTCGGCAAAAGTTCAATCTTATCTTTTTTGGGAATAATGATCGATGATCCCAAAGTGCGATAGACTCTATTATTAAGGCTTGCTATTTCCGTCAACTGCAAGGCTTCAATGGTAGGATGTAAGACAGCTCCACCCAAGGATTTGTTGTAGGCGGTACTTCCCGTCGGCGTTGAAACAGTCACTCCATCTCCACGAAATCTCTCAAACGGAACATGGTTAATGATGATATCCGCAACCATGGTGCGGTCTGATCGACGGATACTCGCTTCATTTAAAGCACGGAAGATTTTCACCTCTCCATTTTCAAGCGTTACCTTAACATTCAAGACTGGATAAGAAACTTTGGCTCCAGTATCTAGTAAAAGATTGGTCACCAATTGATCCAGCTCAAAATCACGATAATCTGTGTAAAAACCCAAATGCCCTGTATGAACACCTACAAATCGAACCTTGTCTAACTGATTCTCATACTTGTGAAAGGCAGACAAAAGCATCCCGTCACCACCAATGGAAATGACGATATCGGGATTGGTATCGTTCAGTATAAAATGTTGTTTCTTTAGTTTTTCCCTTAGCTCATGCAAAACCTTCTGACTCTGTGGTTTTCTATTTGCTATGAGGTCAACTCGTTTACCTGTATTCTTCATCTGTATCGTCACTATTTCCTACACCATCGTTTAGTTTTCTGCTCAATGGATCAAAGAGAGCCTGCGCTTCCTGGATATCATCACGAATCTTACCCATTTCTTCATCCAGTTGATAGGCTATTTTCGCTGTGATTTCCAGTCTTTTTCTGATTTCTTCTGGAAAATCACCCTGATACTTATAATTGAGTGAGTGTTCAATCGTAGCCCAGAAATTCATGGCCAAAGTCCGTATTTGTATCTCCGCCAAAATCGTCTTCGCCCCGTTGATCGTATCAACCGTGTATTCGACAACCACGTGATAAGAACGATAGCCCGAAGCCTTACGATGAGTGATATAATCTCGTTCCTGAACGATTCTCATATCTTGGCGTTTACGTAGAATCTCAACTACCTCTTTAACGTCATCAACAAACTGAACCATGACACGTAAACCAGCAATGTCTTGCAGATCGTGTTCTAGACTTGCATAAGTTATTCCTCGACGAGCCATTTTTTCTTTGATACTTTCAATCGGTTTGACACGACCCGTTACAAACTCAATCGGAGAATGCTTGTTTTGCTTACGATACTGTTTGCGAATCCCCCGAAGTTTAATCTTCAATTCACCAACAGCCTGAATGTAAGGATCTAAAAAATCTTCCCATTCTATGGTCATACTTTCTCCCTTGTAATGTTTGATTGCTCTGTCGAAAATCTTTGATTTTTTCAGTACATTCGTATACAATAAATACATTGTCCATTATACCATAAATCGCTTTCAAAGATATAGAAAAGGTTGAAAAAATGAAACATTTAGAAATAGAATTGAAAACACTTCTGAAAAAAGAGGAATATGATCATCTAAAAAAACAGTTTTCCCATATCCAACCCGTTCTTCAGAAGAACTACTACATTGACACACCAGATTTCCAATTGCGTGAAAAGAAGGTTGCCATGCGCATTCGCACTTTTGCAGATTGGGCGGAATTGACCTTAAAAGTGCCTCAAACTGTAGGAAATATGGAATACAACCAGAAACTAACTCTTCCAGAAGCTGAATCGTACCTAGAAAAACCAAAACTACCTCCAGGTCTCGTTCTAGAGAAGCTCTCTAAGATTGGCATCGAAAGCCATGACTGGCTTGTTCTAGGTTGCCTTTCCACCCTTCGTTATGAAATGAAAACTGAGATTGGCTTAATGGCCTTAGATGAAAGTCAATACTTTGACCAGACGGACTATGAACTCGAACTTGAAGTCACCGACCATGAAAAAGGGAAAGAAGATTTTCAGAGATTTTTAGATGAAAATCAGATAACCTATCAGAAAGCTCCTTCAAAATTAATTCGTTTTATTAAAAGCATGAAAAAAAGCTGAAATAATCTCCTTTTTTTGGTAAAATAGAAAAGATAAAAATAAAAGAATCTGGCTTTGAAAAACAAAACTTTCTCAAAGAAGATTCACAAAGTTTACAGAGGACGGTCTATAATGTCAGATAGAAACAACATGAAACTTTTCACCCTAAACTCTAACCATGAAATCGCTCAAAAGATTGCGGATACAGTTGGTGTACCTCTCGGGAAATTATCCTCTCGACAATTTTCTGACGGCGAAATCCAGGTCAACATTGAAGAAAGTGTCCGTGGTTACGACGTCTACATCATCCAGTCAACCAGCTACCCTGTTAGCAACCACTTGATGGAGTTGTTAATCATGGTTGATGCTTGTGTACGTGCAAGTGCTCATAGTATCAACGTTGTCCTTCCTTACTTTGGTTATGCGCGTCAGGATCGTATCGCTTCTTCTCGCGAACCCCTCACTGCGAAACTGGTTGCCAATATGCTTGTCAAAGCTGGTGTAAGCCGTGTTCTAACGCTTGACCTCCACGCTGTTCAGGTCCAAGGTTTCTTTGACATTCCTGTAGACAATCTTTATACTGTTCCTCTATTTGCTAAGCACTACTGTGATAAAGGGCTTCTTGGTTCTGATGTTGTTGTGGTTAGTCCAAAGAACTCTGGTGTTAAACGTGCACGTAGTTTGGCTGAATACCTTGATGCTCCTATCGCTATCATTGACTACGCCCAAGACGATTCTGATCGTAACGAAGGCTATATCATTGGGGATGTTGAAGGCAAAAAGGCTATCTTGATTGACGATATCCTAAATACTGGTCGTACTTTCTCTGAAGCAGCCAAAATCGTTGAACGTGAAGGCGCAACTGAGATTTATGCAGTATCTAGTCACGGTTTATTTGTTGAAGGGGCAGCAGACCTTCTTGACGCTACAAACATCAAAGAAATCCTTGTGACAGACTCAGTAGCGACCAAAGAAAGGACTCCAGAAAATGTATGTTACATTACTGCTAGCGAATTAATCGGAGATGCTATCGTCCGCATCCATGAAAGAAAACCAGTCAGCCCACTCTTTGCTTACAACAAAAAGAAATAAGGTGATTCTTTGATTTATTTGGACAATGCTGCTACAACTCCTATGTCAGCAGTAGCTATTTCTGAAATGACCAAGGTCATGCAAGAAACTCATGGTAATCCTTCTAGTATTCATAGTCATGGTCGGCAGGCTGGCAAACTCTTGCGAGAAGCTCGTCAAGACTTAGCCCACTTACTAGGAACCAAACCTCAACATATCTTTTTTACATCTGGCGGTACAGAAAGTAACAATACAGCCATTATCGGCTATTGTCTCCGTCATCAAGAACGTGGAAAACATATCATTACTACAGCTATTGAACACCATTCTGTGCTTGAGACTATCGATTATCTGGTTCAACATTTTGGTTTTGAAGCAACTATCATCCAACCAGTAAATCAAGAAATAACTGCCCAGCAAATTCAAGAAGCCTTACGTGACGATACCATCCTCGTTTCCACCATGTATGCTAATAATGAAACAGGAAGTCTCTTACCTATCGCTGAGATTGGACGTATTTTAAAAGATCATCCTGCTGCATATCATGTAGATGCTGTTCAAGCTATTGGGAAAATTCCTATCCATCCAGAGGAGTTAGGAATTGATTTCCTCAGCGCTTCTGCCCACAAATTCCATGGACCAAAAGGAGTCGGATTTCTTTATGCTTCTTCCGCGGACTTTGATTCCTACCTTCACGGTGGAGACCAAGAACAAAAGAAACGGGCTGGAACAGAAAACCTCGCTGCCATTGTAGGTATGGTCTCTGCTCTCAAAGAGGATTTGAATGACCAAGTTGAGCATTACCAAAAACTAAGCGCACTTAAATCTATTTTTCTAAAAGAGATTTCCGATTTAGACTACTATCTCAATGAAAGTCAAGACCAACTGCCTTATGTTTTTAATATCGGTTTTCCTGGTCAGAAAAATGATTTACTTTTACTTCGGTTAGATCTTGAAGGAATTTCAATTTCTACCGGTTCGGCTTGTACTGCTGGTATTGTGCAAACCAGTCATGTACTTGAAGCATTTTATGGACCAGATTCACATCGATTGAAAGAATCTGTCCGTATCAGTCTCTCTCCTCTTAACACCGAGGATGAACTGATACAACTCGCACAAACCTTAAAAAATATTATTGGAGATTAATCTAATGGCATTCGAAAAAACCATTAAACTACAAAACTGCCGCTACGACTACACACTTAGCCCAACTGTCAAAAAGTTCACACTGAAAGATAATACTTTCTTTGAAACAAAAGTTGGAAACTTCGAACTGACTCGTTTGCTTGAGAAAGTACCCAACAGCGGTGAAGGTTTCAAGCTAAAAATCATCATCAACAAAGACCTTACAGGTGCTAAACTCAACATCACTGACAAGTCAGGCCTTCGTTTGGTTAATATCTTTAAATCAGAAGACAACCACATTCATCAGGAAAAATTCTACTTCCTCATGGACAGTTTAGTAGAACGCGGTATCTTCACTAAAGAAGAAAGATAATTGACTATGTATCGACTTACCTATCAAGATAACTATCACGTAGAACGTACACTTGAATATAAGGATTACGAAGAGCTTATGTTATCTCTATCAGGCTGTGTGACCCTACCTGATACTCTCCTAATCAGCTCCTTAACGCTGAATGATAAGGTGATTTATCAAGGATTGGTTGGCGATCTCTACCGTTTTCTATCACAAGTTCATTTTTCAGATAAAAACTAAGAAATTTCTTAGTTTTTTCTTGTTTTTGTTGATTTTTTCACAATGTTTCTATAAAATAGAAGAATAGAAAGGTTGTGATTTTGTGAAAGATAAACAGTCTGCTATTCCAAAAGCAACAGCAAAAAGACTCTCTCTTTACTATCGAATTTTCAAGAGATTTCATGCAGAAAAAATCGAACGTGCCAACTCCAAGCAAATTGCAGAGGCTATCGGTATCGATTCTGCGACAGTTCGTCGGGATTTTTCCTATTTTGGCGAACTAGGTCGTCGTGGTTTTGGTTACGATGTCAAAAAATTGATGAATTTTTTTGCGGATCTCCTAAATGATAACTCAATTACAAATGTTATGCTGGTTGGGATTGGAAATATGGGCCATGCCCTTCTCCACTACCGATTCCACGAGCGTAACAAGATGAAAATTATCATGGCCTTTGACCTAGATGACCATCCAGAAGTTGGAAGTCAAACACCAGATGGGATTCCAATCTATGGTATCTCACAGATTAAAGAAAAAATCAAAGAAGCAGATGTCAAAACTGCTATCCTAACAGTTCCAAGTATTAAATCACAAGAAGTTGCCAATCTTTTGGTTGATGCAGGCATAAAAGGTATTCTCAGCTTTTCCCCCGTTCACCTTCACCTCCCAAAAGATGTGGTCGTTCAGTATGTCGATTTGACAAGCGAACTCCAAACCCTCCTCTATTTTATGCGTAAAGAGGATTAGAAAGCGAAAGCATTTATGAAAAAACCAGTTATTGGGATTACAGGAAATGAAAAAGCTCATCCAGATGATGACATCATGATGAGCTATGCAGCAAAAGGCTTTGTTGAAGGAGTCAAGGACGCTGGCGGAATTCCAATCATCCTACCGATTGGTGATCAAGAAATGGCTACCCATTACATCAGTATCATTGATAAGCTCATCTTAACGGGTGGGCAAAATGTTGATCCAAAATACTATGGTGAACCAAAGGCTATTGATAGTGATGACTACCACCTTCAAAGAGATATTTTTGAACTAGCACTTATCAAAGAAGCGATTAAGCAGAAGAAACCAATTTTCTCTGTTTGTCGGGGTACTCAACTTTTCAATGTCGCCATGGGAGGCACGCTTCACCAAGATATCGAGGATCATTGGCAGGACTGTTCAGCCGAATACACAACACAACGCCTCGTAACGGAACCTGATACAATTCTCCGAGAGATCTATGGAGAAATCTCTCATATCAACTCCTTCCACCACCAGAGCATTAAAGATTTAGCTTCAAATCTTAAGGTTGTAGCACATGATCCTAAAGATGGAGTTATCGAGGCTGTGACAACTACGGACGGTTTTCCTTATCTTGGTGTCCAATGGCATCCTGAATTTCTCTTTGAAAATCGCCCCAAAGATAAAACGCTATTTGACTATGTTGTTAATGAACTCTAAATTAGATTCGTCTTTTCACGGTAACTAAAGTAATCCGAGTGAGAGACAATCAGATGGTCCAAGAAAACGATACCCATCAGTTCGCAGGCTTCCTTGACTAGCTTAGTGACATGATCGTCGTTTCGACTAGGAGATACTGCACCAGATGGATGATTGTGAACGAGAATCACGGAGGTAGCCATATGCTTGAGGGCATAGTGAAGAATTTCCCTCGGTTCAGCAATGCTGCGTGTCGCAGATCCGATAAAAATAGTTTGCTGATGGATGATTTGATTTTGAGTATTGAGATAGAGCGCCACTAGGTGCTCTTGTTTTTTGTCGCCAAGTTCCTGTTGCATTTTCTTGGCTAGCTTTTGACTACTGAGAATACTTTCCATCTCAAGGGTTTCATGTTTGTGAATGCGGTGTCCCAGTTCAATCACTGCTTGTAGTTCAATGGCTTTAATCCGTCCAATACCAGACAGACTCTGCAATTCCTGCAGGGTCATATTTTTCAGATCAGTTAGACTGTTAAGACTATTCAAGACTCTCTGGGAAA
Source organism: Streptococcus sp. 27098_8_51 (assembly GCF_041432205.1). Lineage (GTDB taxonomy): Bacteria > Bacillota > Bacilli > Lactobacillales > Streptococcaceae > Streptococcus. The sequence goes on along the minus strand of NZ_JAPVZE010000015.1, from coordinate 42,807 downwards.
TTTCAAAAACATTGGCCGTACGCGTTCCGGTTCTGAGTAGAATTGCTAGCAATTCTTGATTGCTCAGTGCCTCTACTCCTTCTTTAACCAGTCTTTCTCTAGGCAAAAGTGAATCTTCTTGGAATGAAATGCTGTACATAAAAATCCTCCTCACTTTATTATTCGTGAGAAGGATGGAAAATTAGATTTTTTTCTCAATTGGAGCTACACTGGCTAAGAGTTTTTTCAGCCCCACTTCTGGGAAATTGATTTTCAACTCCTGAGTATCACCGCTACCAGAGACTTCCAGAACAGTTCCCTCTCCCCACTTCTTGTGGAGAGCAATATCCCCAATAGACCAGTTGGTATCGCTTGAATCTTTTTTATTTCCGGCTGCTAACTGTCCAAACGGAAGACCACTTGACTGGATAGAGCTTGGTGCAGCATTCCGTTTCCGTTCTTGAAGGGCCTGAGCTAGGCTCATACCTTGACCAAAGGCCACTCCACCACTGCTATAAGATGCCTTAAAGCTAGTATTCGCCGGACGAGCCAAGCCTTGATATTCAATCAAGTCCGAACTAATTTCATTGATAAAACGAGTTGGACGATTGTAGTTGGTACGCCCAAAAAGCAAGCGAGAGTTAGCATTGGTCAGATAAAGGATCTTTTCTGCGCGTGTAATACCGACATAGGCCAAACGGCGTTCTTCTTCCAGTTCATCAGGATCCTCAGCTGCACGGCTAAGTGGAAAGACATTTTCCTCCATCCCAATGATAAAGACAACTGGGAACTCAAGTCCCTTAGCTGCGTGCAAGGTCATCAAGGTCACTTCCGATGTTTCCTGACTACCAGAGTCCGTATCCGCAATCAGGGCAAGGTCATTCAAGAAACGACTGAGTTTGTCCAAACCTGTTTCCTCTTCTTGACTATCAGGATTGTCGTCAAAATTCTTGGTAACAGATAGAAATTCCTCGATATTTTCAACCCGAGCCTTGCTTTCTAAGGTCGCTTGGGCATTGAGAATATCGATATAACCTGTTTTTTCTAGAACAGCCTCAACCAGCTCGGTGATAGTTAATTGATCCAGTTTTTCTCGCAAATCCAAAATCATATTGGCAAAGTCCCAAATTGACTGTGCTGCCTTCCCCTTGATTCCTGATAACATGATATTGGCTGAAGCATCCAGCATAGACATGTCTTGCATATTAGCAAAGCCGCGAATTTTCTCAACGGTTCCTGGGCCAATTCCGCGTTTAGGCTCGTTGATAATGCGCTCAAAACTGATATTATCACTCAAATTGGCAATGAGGTTAAGATAAGCGATAATATCACGGATTTCCTTACGGCTGTAGAACTTGGTTCCTCCAACCATAGTATAAGGAATATTGGACTTGAGCAAGGCTTCCTCAATGGTACGGGATTGTGCATTAGTCCGATAAAGAACTGCAAAATCCTTATGAAGGAAGTTTTGACTGCGACCAAGTTCATCGATGGTTTTGGCTACAAAAACAGCCTCATCTTGTTCGTCATTTGCGCGATAGTAAATAATCTGCTCTCCATCCGCATTCTGGGTCCAGAGATTCTTGGGACGGCGATTTTTATTGTTTTTGATGACGTCGTTTGCAGCTTGAAGGATAGTTTTGGTTGAACGATAATTCTCCTCTAACAAAACGACCTTGGCGTTAGGGTAATCTTTCTCAAAATCCAAAATATTCTGCATATCAGCCCCACGCCAACCGTAAATAGACTGGTCAGCATCACCGACTACGCAGATATTTTTAAAGCGTGAAGCCAAGAGTTTGACCAGTTGGTACTGGGCATGGTTGGTATCTTGGTACTCATCAACGTGAATGTACTGGAACTTCTGCTGATAGTAGGTCAAGACGTCAGGATTTTGATCAAAGAGACGCAGGGTCAGCATAATCAAATCATCAAAGTCAACGGACTCAGACTGACGAAGCTCCTTTTGATAAGCTGTATAACACTGAGCTACGATTTGCGTGTACATATCACCAGCTTGAGCAGCATAAGCCACATCATCAATCAGGTCATTCTTAGCATTGGAAATGGTTCCCAAAATGGTCCGTTCATTCCATTTTTTAGGATCCAAGTTTAACTGCTTGAGAATGCGTTTCATGAGGGTTCGCTGTTCTCCGGGATCTACTATGGTAAAATTGCGGTTGTAGCCAATATGATCTGCATCGCGACGCAGGATACGAACACACATGGAGTGAAAGGTCGCAATCAGACAGTCCTGAGTAGCTGGATTGAGCCCATAGGCACGCTCCTTCATCTCACGCGCAGCCTTATTGGTAAAGGTAATGGCCAAGATATTCCAAGGATTGACCATCTTTTCATCAATCAAATAAGCAATACGGTGTGTCAAAACACGAGTCTTTCCAGAACCAGCACCAGCCATGATTAACAAGGGCCCTTCTGTCGTTTGCACCGCCTCTGCCTGACGGTCATTCATTCCATTCAATAATGCGTTCATTTTCTCTTCCTTACTCTTGAAGTCAATGTTTCTATTATATCAGAAATCGAGGAAAATATCTTTACCTAGATTGGTTGCGTCTAGAAGGTAAATCTTTCATCAGCTGAAGACAACGCCTCATATCTAGATAAGAAAATGAGCTTGGTTAGTATTTCCAAACTCATTTTAATTCAATTACAATATACTAGAACAAACCTAGAACGGTTCCATCGCTTTCAACATCCATATTAAGAGCGGCTGGACGTTTTGGAAGACCTGGCATGGTCATGACATCACCAGTTAGGGCAACGATGAAGCCTGCCCCTAATTTTGGTACCAATTCACGAATGGTAATTTCAAAGTTTTCTGGTGCTCCAAGTGCATTTGGATTGTCTGAGAAACTGTACTGAGTTTTCGCCATACAGATTGGCAATTTGTCCCAACCATTCTGAACGATTTGGGCAATTTGAGTTTGAGCTTTCTTCTCAAAGTTCACTTTGCTACCACGGTAGATTTCAGTAACAATCTTTTCAATCTTTTCTTGAACAGAAAGATCGTTGTCATAAAGACGAGTATAGTTGGCTAGATTTTCAGAGATTGTCTTGACAAGTGTTTCGGCAAGTGCTACACCACCTTCTGCCCCATCAGCCCAGACACTTGCTAGTTCAACTGGCACATCAATAGAAGCACAAAGTTCTTTCAAGGCTGCGATTTCAGCCTCTGTATCAGTGACAAATTCATTAATCGCAACAACTGCTGGAATACCAAACTTACGAATATTTTCAACGTGGCGTTTCAAGTTAGCAAAACCTGCGCGAACTGCTTCTACATTTTCCTCTGTCAAAGCATCTTTAGCTACACCACCATTCATCTTAAGGGCACGAAGGGTTGCAACGATGACAACAGCATCTGGAGATGTTGGCAAGTTTGGTGTCTTAATGTCAAGGAATTTCTCAGCACCAAGGTCCGCACCAAAACCAGCTTCAGTAACAGTATAATCAGCCAAGCGAAGGGCTGTGCTTGTTGCCAAAACAGAGTTACATCCATGAGCGATATTGGCAAATGGACCACCGTGTACAAAGGCAGGTGTACCGTAAATTGTCTGAACCAAGTTCGGTTTGATAGCATCTTTCAAAATCAATGCTAAAGCACCCTCAACCTGCAAATCACCAACAGAAACTGGTGTACGGTCATAGCGATATCCGATAACGATATTCGCCAAACGACGTTTCAAATCTTCAATATCCGTCGCCAAGCAAAGAATAGCCATGATTTCGGAAGCTACGGTAATGTCAAAACCATCCTCACGAGGAATACCATTTAGAGGACCGCCAAGTCCAACGGTCACATGACGAAGAGCGCGGTCATTCAAGTCCACAACACGTTTCCAAAGAATACGACGTTGGTCGATTCCCAGCTCATTTCCTTGGTGTAAGTGGTTGTCAATCAAGGCAGAAAGAGCGTTGTTAGCAGTTGTAATGGCATGCATATCCCCGGTAAAGTGAAGGTTGATGTCTTCCATTGGCAACACTTGGGCATAACCACCACCGGCTGCACCACCCTTGATCCCCATTACTGGGCCAAGAGACGGTTCGCGAATAGCAATCATGGTTTTCTTACCAATCTTGTTCAAGGCATCCGCAAGACCAATGGTAATGGTTGATTTCCCCTCACCAGCAGGTGTTGGGTTGATGGCAGTAACCAAGATCAATTTCCCAACTGGATTGCTCTCAACTGCACGAATTTTATCAAAGCTGAGTTTAGCCTTGTACTTTCCATACAATTCCAAATCATCGTAAGAAATACCCAGTTTCTCAACAACATCAACGATTGGTTTTAACTCAATACTCTGCGCGATTTCAATATCTGTTTTCATTCAAAACTCCTCTAACCTCTAATGTGATAATTCATTATAACACAAAACAAGATTTTTCACATTCTAAAACTCTCTAAACGTTCGTAAATATCCTGAATTTCAAGATTTTTAGGGCCCTTTGAAAAATTTTATATGGCTTTATAGTTTTAGACTATAAAGAATTTGAAAATAATCTAGGAATCTAGGAAAGAAAATAACTATCAATTTCAGACAAATCATGGAGAATTTTATTATCTTCAATTTCTAAACTTTCTGCCATCTCAATAGAGTACTCAAACCTAAGTTTAGTATTTATTGACAAATCAAACGAATATGCTTGTATTTCGCCCAATTTTTTATACTTTTCTATAATTTCGTTGTAAATGACAAGATAATTTTCATCTAAAGTTTTTATGTAACTATTCAGATTTTCTCTGTAATCTTGAATTATCCTTTGTTCTCTTTCATTTAATATTCCCTTACCTATCTCCCAAATTATTGAAGTAGATATTGAACCAACTACAGAACCAAGAACAGGTATTGGAATCATGATCTGACCAATACAAGCACCAATTGTAGCAAAGGAAGCATCTATTACATTTAATGTCAACAGATTCATAAGTTCATCTTGAGTTATTTCGGAAGATCTGAATCTCAAAACAACATCTATCATCCCATAAGTAGCCATTACTAAAGCACTGGCATTTGGAGCACTAATACCCAAAATATTTGTTAATCCGTAAATTGAATATCCTGATATTGCTCCACTTGCAACTCCTTTTAATGAATTCAATCCACAATCTAACCAATCGGATTGTTCGAATTCAAAGATACTTTTTCCTTCTATGTATTTTCCATACACAGTCGACATTAATGCTAAACCACCTTGTAAAAAAGCTGCGTTTCTTGCAACCTTGTTAGCTTCTTTTAAATTTGGTAATGCATGTTTTTGGGTCACTAATCTTTTTTTATTTAATTCTTGTTGTTTTAGTCTGACTGTTTTACGAATATTCTTCTCTTCAGAATCTATAAGAGAATGAATTGAATTTTTTTGAGCGTCTTTGTAATCTAGAGCAGAGGATTTCATCCAATATTTGTATGAAGTAAGTCCCTTGCTTTCAGTGATATCATTAATCATTTGGCGTATATCCGTAATTTGTTTAATGGATAATCTCTTGCCATTCAATTCAACTTCTTTTGCTCCAGCCATTATTTTTTCAAATACTTGAACGTGATCTTTTGGAAACATCATTTTCATTTTTGAACTGTAATGAAACGATTGAGCTAGTTCATCACGTAAATTACCATAAAACTTCATTTGAATGGTATTTCTACCAATTAATAAATCGGCTGGTCCATTATCATTCAATACTTCGACAATAGGATTTAACCCTTCAATGGCTCTCCTCGCATTTACAATCCCTGCTTCTGCAAATTCAGCGATAAAGCCATGACCACCATAATCTCCTCCACGCTTCTTTAAAATAACGTCTTCAATATTGTCTCTCGTATAGTTTAAAATCTTTGAGGCATTGTCCTTGTTTAAGATGACTCTGCGTGCTTCATCCTCTATGATTTTCATAGCATTATGTAAATCTTGAATTCTCAAGTTATTTAAACAATTGACATATGCACCAATACCTTGGTTAAAAGCTTGATTAAAAATCTGGTTACTCATTTATTCTAATTTCCTTATTTACCATAGCAGTCAATGATAGAGTTGAATTCACTAAAGCACCTGCTTGATATTTTTCGTCATCAGTAAATAAGCTATAGTCCATTCCAGTTAAAGATAAATTGGCTAAATAAATTCCTTCTGTTTGTTTTTCAGTTAGTTCTATTAATTCCGTAACTTCTATTACTTTTTCTTTAAGTTGTCTAGCCAACAATTCTACCTTTTTCTGTTCCTCTATAGCCTCTTTTGCAACTTCTTCATTTTTCCTATTAGCTACTACACCCGCCCCAACAGAAGCGGTCAACATAGCGCCTGCAATTCCCCAACCGACAGGACCAGCCAATGCCAAAAATGCGTTACCGGCTGCCACTCCACCGCCACCAGCTGCTACACTTCCACCACCTAACCAAGCCAGAGCGGCGCTATTTGCTGCAGCACCTGTCAAACTTGAAATTGCAGTACCTGTTGATGCAACACCAAATGTAGTTGCAACACCCATAGCGGCAGTAGGCCCTAAAGTTGCAACTGTTACTCCTAATGCGCTAAGTGAAGCCGTAGCCGCTGTGCTACCACTTGCTAATTCAGCTTCCTTAATTGACTGTGAAATAGCAATTTGCTTATCTTCAAAATTCTGAATTTCAACATCAATTGCTTCTAATTTTGTTTCAAACTCTTTTGGTTTATTTGCTAGTTTGTTAATTCTTTCTTCAACAATTTTTACAACTTTGATAGCTTTGTCCCTAACTTGATAAAGCTCTATTGATTTATTAGCCAAGCTATCCGCTTCCTCATTATAACAACTAATAGCTTCATTATATCCATCAACAGCTTCTTGTCTTAGTTTAGAATTAAAAAGGTCTACCGATTCAATTTGTTCTTTTGTATTATTCGCTATTTTCCCAGCTTCGTTAAATGTTTCAGAAGTCACATTTGTTATCTGATGTGCTACATCTCCGGCAACTCCAACAGCTTTCACTGAGACATCTGAGACAACATTACCAACTTGGCTTGATACTTCACCTATAGTTTTTACAGATTCAGTAATAACTTCTCCAGTAAATTTACTCGCTTCATTTAAAGCTTCGCTAGTAGCAGAACCGACATCATTCAGTACTTTACCAGCTTCCTTTGCAATGTTGTCTGCAAATTTAAAAAAATCCATAATAATACCCCTATTAATTTACTTAGATTCATTATCTTATTTATTACTATAAATGTCAATAATAATATATTTTTCTTTTAAATGCTTTCTTTGACTTGCATATCATTTTTGTGTACAATAGTCCTATGAAAATTTTAGTTACGTCAGGCGGCACAAGTGAAGCAATTGATAGTGTCCGCTCTATTACTAACCATTCTACAGGACGCTTGGGGAAAATCATCACAGAAACCTTGCTTGCTGCGGGGCATGAAGTTTGTTTGATAACGACAAAACGAGCTCTGAAGCCAGAAGCTCATCCCAACCTAAGCATTCGAGAAATTAACAATACCAACGACCTTCTAGTTGAGATGCAAGAATGTGTTCAAAATTATCAAGTCTTGATTCATTCAATGGCCGTGTCTGACTACACTCCTGTCTATATGACGGGGCTTGAGGAAGTTCAGGCTAGCTCCAATTTGGAAGAATTCTTAAACAAGCAGAATCATCAAGCTAAGATTTCTTCAACTGATGAGGTTCAGGTCTTATTCCTGAAAAAAACACCCAAAATCATCTCTTTGGTCAAAGAATGGAACCCTGCCATTCATCTGATTGGCTTTAAACTGCTGGTTGACGTCTCTGAAGATTATCTCATCGAGATCGCACGAAAGAGTCTTATCAAGAACCAAGCAGACTTGATCATTGCAAATGACCTGACTCAAATTTCAGCAAACCAGCATCAAGCAATCTTTGTTGAGAAAGAGCAACTCCAAACCGTTCAAACCAAAGAGGAAATAGCAAACCTCCTGCTTGAAAAAATTCAAGCATACGATTCATAGAAAGGAAAGCCATGGCAAATATTCTCATCGCAGTGACAGGTTCCATTGCCTCCTATAAATCAGCTGACCTAGTCAGTTCCTTGAAAAAACAAGGCCATGATGTTACTGTCCTAATGACTGAGGCAGCGAGAGAGTTTATCCAACCGTTGACACTACAGGTACTCTCACAGAATCCAGTTCACCTTGATGTCATACAGGAACCCTATCCTGATCAAGTCAATCATATCGAACTAGGCAAAAAGACTGACCTTTTTATTGTTGTTCCTGCTACTGCTAATACTATTGCCAAACTAGCACACGGATTTGCTGACAACATGGTGACAAGCACAGCGCTTGCCCTGCCAAACCACATCAAAAAGTTAGTCGCACCAGCCATGAATACAAAGATGTATGACCATCCGGCAACTCAGGCTAATCTAAAAATATTAGTGACCTATGGTTATCAGATTATCTCTCCAAAAGAATCTCTACTAGCCTGTGGCGATCACGGCAAAGGCGCCCTAGCTGACCTGAATACTATATTAGAAAGAATAAAGGAAACCCTCGATGAACAAACGCTCTAACATTGCACCCATTGCTATCTTTTTTGCAGTTATGCTCGTTATCCACTTTTTGAGCTCTCTCCTATTTAATCTTTTCCCATTTCCAATTAAACCAACTATCGTTCATATTCCAGTCATTATTGCTAGTATCATCTATGGTCCTCGCGTTGGAGTTACACTTGGTTTTTTGATGGGACTGCTAAGCTTAACGGTAAATACGATTACGATTCTACCAACCAGCTACCTTTTCTCACCATTCGTACCGAACGGAAACATCTACTCTGCGATTATCGCTATTGTCCCTCGCATTTTGATCGGTCTGACACCTTACTTGGTCTATAAACTGATGAAAAATAAAACTGGGCTAATCCTAGCTGGTGCTCTCGGTTCCCTTACCAACACCGTCTTTGTCCTTGGGGGAATCTTCTTCCTTTTTGGAAATGTCTTCGACGGCAATATTCAAAAACTCCTGGCAACCGTTATTTCTACAAACTCAATTGCCGAGCTTGTCATTTCTGCCGTTCTAACAGTAGCAATTGTTCCCCGTCTCGAAACCTTGAAGAAATAAATAAACAACTCCACTTTCATCCTGAAAGTGGAGTTTTAGCATTTAAAACATGAGAAACATCAATAGAATGTGAAAGCCAAAACGCAGGAGCTGATACGAAAGAGGTGTAGGTTGCTGACTTTTCTGACTATCCAAATATAGGGTTAGAGATAGTAAAACCAAACCAAATGCAATCACCAATCTGACGAAATAGGCAATTTCCAGTATTGCTGCCATCAAAAGAAAACCTAATAAAGGAAGGCTAAAGAGTGAAACAGCCAGACTGCTTGCTAATAGGGAGAGTAGCGACAGGACCAATAAACTATAAACTATGAAACGAGTCCAACCTGAGACTACTTTCCCTTCTTTTCTCTGCTTTGACATCATCACGATTACCACAACTAGATAAACAACAAGTATCATGACATCCTCTCCTAAATCAAAAATTCTTTACCACATTTTAACCAAATATGTCTTAAAAATCAATATTGAACCTTGACTTGGCTAACTATTTATTGTACTATACTTGTGTATATACAGATAAATGGAGGTTCTTATGGATATACGGAAAAAAACGCAGTTTATGACTATGACTGCCCTACTCACTGCAATAGCGATTTTGATTCCAATCATTATGCCTTTTAAAATCGTTATCCCACCGGCTTCTTACACTTTGGGAAGTCATATCCCCATCTTTATTGCCATGTTTCTTTCACCTTTGATGGCTGCTTTTGTGATTATTGCTTCTAGTCTTGGTTTCCTGATGGCAGGTTATCCGCCTGTTATTGTACTTCGTGCCTTCTCTCACATCGTTTTTGGTACTTTGGGGGCTTTGTACTTAAAGAAATTCCCTGAAACCTTGGATAAACCAAAGACATCTTGGATTTTTAACTTTGTTTTGGGTGTTGTTCATGCTATCGCTGAAGTAATAGCTTGTATCATCTTCTATGCTACTTCAGGGACAAATGTTGAAAATATGTTTTATGTTCTCTTTGTCCTAGTTGGTTTTGGCACAATCGTTCATAGTATGGTAGACTATACATTAGCACTAGCTGTCTATAAAGTGCTTCGAAAACGTCGCTAAAAGGAAAAACTATGACAAAGGATCGCAAACAAGCTCTTCTCAAACTCTTAAAAGAGGCGCCAAAAGCTCTCAATGGTCAAACCTTGGCTGAACACTTTCATGTTACGCGTCAGGTCATTGTACAGGACATCGCTATTCTCCGAGCAGATGGGGCTCCTATCCTATCCACCAATCGTGGCTATATCTACAAAGAAAATGATTCTAGCCCCTACGTGCACAAACTCTTTAAAGTGAAACATGAATTGGAAGAAATCGGTCAGGAACTACTAGCTATTGTAGATAATGGCGGACGCGTTCAAAATATCTTAATCGATCATCCCGTTTATGGCGAAATTGAAACCCTAGTCAAACTCACTTGCCGCCGAGATGTCCAGCACTTTCTGGAACAAGTTGAGAATTCAGACTTTAGACCCCTTTCTGAATTGACAGACGGCATCCATTACCACCTTGTTGAAGCCGAAACACAACAAGACCTCCACTATATCGAGGAGGCCTTGGATCAGTTAGGTTATTTGGTAAAAGACTAGAAAATTTCTTTCTCCCAGCCGTCCTCTGTACGGTGGCGATAGAAGAACTCAGACTTGTCAGGTGCTTCCATCATTTCCATCAAAGGCAACATATCATAGGCCAGATCCAAATTTGGAATCTGGTCTTTTTGCACCCAAGTTACTTCCCCTTCTTCTGAGGATTGGAGACTTCCAGTAAACTCTGTCGCCTTATAACAAACAACGATGTAGCGCCCACCTGTATCTAAGGGCCAATTTTTAATACCAACCAGTTGGGGATTCTGAATCGTTAGACCGGTTTCTTCATAAATCTCACGAATGACAGACTCGGCAAAGGCCTCGCCATTCTCAACATGTCCTCCTGGAAAGGCATAGCCAGACCAGCGATTGTTTTCGGGTGAACGATACTGCATGACTACTCGCTGGGTTTCGAGGTCTTCAATCAGACAGATGTTGGTTAAAATAGTTGCTTGGGCACGGGACATAGATTTACTCGCTTTCTAAGTTATTAAAATGTATCTTCGTTGTATTTTACTTCTGCCTTCATGATAAAGGGATTGATCAATTCATGATGTTCATAAGTAGTACGGGCCAAAAAACCTCTAGCAATGATGATTTCCTTATCTTGTATGTGATAGTCTATATTGATAGGGACGGCTGGATCCGAGATAACTGATAAAACAAAGAATGCTGCAAACCAAAGGTAAAATGTCACCAATCCACTAAATATTTGAAAAATAAGGTGATACCATTGAAAATCTCTTATTCTATAAAAGATTCTCCATGGATGGATTAAGAAGGCTAAACAAAGAACGAAAAACCAACTATTCCACAAAATCGGCGTAAAAGATAGGCCAAAAACCAACAAGATCAAATGAAGGATCACAAAAGCTAGCAAAGCCAAATAAAGTGTCTTAAACGAAATTAACTTAGTTAGATTTTCTTTTGTCATGATTATTCCTCTTTTTATCATTATATTTCAAAATCACCATCAATATCGCTGGAATGATGAAAAAGATTAGATAGGTAGCAATTGGAAGCCAGATGTAGCGATAATCAACAGATAGTAAGGAAGGAATTTTTTTAACATTTCTCCCTTTCACCCCAACAAGTAAGTGGAGGAGAAAAATAGGTCCGTTTATGAATAGAAAAGTTTTTAAAAATCCTTGTACTGAAGCCTTATTGCTAAAACCATCTCTAAAAATACCTTGATAGAGTGTGTGCACCAAAAAGACAAAATTCATAATAATTGGCAAGACATAGGACATTTCTTGATATGGTTTCGGGATTAGTGACGTCCCGAACAACACATACATGATACCAAAAATAGATAATAATATTATACCACCATCCATAAAAGAAGCAATCTTTGAATGTCTTTCCAGCCACAATTGGACGTGAGCTATCAAAGAATACTTTTTCTGGATTTTTCTCATTTTTCTGTCCTGTTGTTTGACCTTCTTTTTTCTCTTAATCTTTCGTTCCATTTACGCCTCCTTCTTCTCTTTTCTATCCGTATAATCAAAAGCAGAATGCCCAGCCCCAAGAAAAAGAAAAAGAGATAACTTACAATAGGGACCCAGACATATGCTGGATCCATAGAAATTATGGGAGGGAAATTCGTTGACTTACGACGTCCTAGCCAATTCAGACCTACCAAGAGATGAAGGGGAAAAAGAAGACCATTAAACCCAATAAATCCCCATGAAAAGTAACGCCATTTCTGAAGTTTATCACTACTAAAACGAAAGACAAGGAAATAGGTTGATAAGATCAGAAGGATAAGATTGAAGCTTAAGGGGGAAAGATAGTTCATGTTCGGTAATGGGTAACTAATGTAAGAGGCGGCAAGAAATGATACAAACATAGATCCAAATAATACACTCGTATCCAAAAGTTGACCAATCCTTCTGTGCCTTTCCAGCCAAAGAAAAATCCTCTTAGTCCAAGAAGACTTTTCTTTTGTCTTGTACTTCATTTGCCTACTCATCTTCATTTTCATCTACTCCTTTTTTTGAACCTTTAGAGAGAAAGAAGATTGCCAAAGTTAACATCAAGACTAGAAGATAGACGACAATAGGAAACCAGATATAGGATGACTCCAGTGAAAACAAAGGTGACAGAACAACTCTTCCTCTTTTTCTCACACCAATCAGTTGAAAAATAAAGCTAACGATATTGATATAAATAAAGGGTTCACAAAATCTTTTAAGGGTCCTTTCTTTTTTAGTTTTCACTGACAAAAAGAGAGCATAGAACCTATTCCCCAAGATAAAAAGATTCAATTGCAAGGGAAACAAGAGTTCTCTGTACCGAAAATCAGCTGGAATGCTTTTGTTCTGTGATGTTGTAAATTCTATAACTAGGAACAAGATGATATAAAAGATAATATCAAGCATAAATTTGACAAATCGATGCCCTTGTAACCAAAAACGAACAGAATCTAACCCCGATGACTTCTCATACTTCGTCTCTTTCAAATTCATAATAACTTCCCTCTATTTAAAATATATTTTAAAACGTAATCATTTGTTGATTTTGCAATCTGAAAACAAATCACAACTGTCCTTGCATTTAACTCTCAAATTTTGATGATTTCTTATATACCATTCTAATTTCAGTGATCGGTTTTCCAAGTTCAAGTATTTTTTCTTGACCATCAAAAGTAAAACCCATTTTTTGATAAAAAGCAATGGCTCGCTTATTCTCTTTTAATACCCATAAGAATATTTCAGAGAACTGTTCAAGAGTCGTCAGAGCTTTCTTCATTAACTTCTGAGCAATACCTTTTCCATAATAGTCTTTTAAAACATATAAGGCAATAATTTCTCCAGCTTGAATAGCCACATCACGAAAGTTTCCATAACTGATAAAACCAACTACCTTCATGCCATCCATCGCAATCAATGTATTTTCTGGATATTTTTGACTAAAGAATCGACATCTTTCTAATGTCATCGTCTCCTGAAATTCTGCAGGTAAAAGGTCATCATAAGCCTCTCTCCACGTTTGCCAGTGAACGAGAGATTTTCCTTCTATCTCTTCAGGAGTTTCCATCTGTTTGACTGTGATGACCATTTGCTTCCTCCCATTCTTCTCTCAAAATGCCGTATTTAATACTATCATAATAAACACCTTGATAATAACGAACTTTTGGAATATGAGCTTCTTTTTTCATTCTTAATTTCTCAGCCAATTTCATCATACCAAAATTTCCTGACCAAGTTGTCAAACCAAGATGCTCCAACTCCAAGTAATCCTTAAATGTCCGATCTATCCATTGTAGCATAGCAGCTTTTCCAATGCCAGAGTTCCAAAACTTGCTATCATAAATACAAATCCCCAATTCCATCCATCTTGTTTGTTTACATACCCAGTAGCGCGAAACAGTCCCAACTAGTTTATCATCAACAAAAATGCCAAGGCGATTTGAGTTGTTTAGAGTAGATTCTGATTTTTGGAGTTTAAATTCTTGAAAATTAGGAAAATGCTGATAATCGTCATAATAGGGAGCATCATACTGCTTCCAAATTGGATTAGATTGTGAATAAGCAATTTCCCACAAAGACACCAAATCTTCTTCAATTAGTTTTCTTAAATAAACCATACTTTTTCCTAATCCAACGCCTTCACTTCCAACATCATATCGCGGATCTGAGCTGCGAGTTCAAAGTCAAGCACTTCGACGGCTTCTTGCATTTGTTTTTTGAGTTTTTTGACGAGTTCCTTGCGTTCTTGTTTGTTGAGGCTATTGATATCGACTTCCTTGTCCTCTTCTTTGGAAACTGCCTTGGTTACGGCGATTAGATCACGGATTTCTTTCTTTATGGTTTGAGGTACGATACCATGCTCTTCATTATAAGCCATCTGGATTTTCCGACGGCGGGCAGTTTCATCGATAGCACGTTGCATAGACTGAGTCATGGTATCCGCATACATGATGACATGACCTTCACTGTTACGGGCGGCACGTCCAATGGTCTGGATGAGTCCACGCTCGTTACGGAGGAATCCTTCCTTGTCAGCATCGAGAATGGCAACCAAGCTTACCTCAGGAACGTCAATCCCTTCGCGGAGCAGGTTGATTCCGACCAAGACATCAAAGACACCCAAGCGTAGGTCACGGATAATCTCCGTCCGCTCCAAGGTCTTGATATCCGAGTGCATGTACTTGACCTTGATGCCCATTTCTTTGAAGTAGTCAGTCAAGTCTTCTGCCATCTTCTTAGTCAAGGTTGTGATAAAGGTTCGTTCATTCTTTTCAACACGGGCATTGATTTCACCTAGGAGGTCATCAATCTGTCCCATAGTCGGACGGACTTCCACCTCTGGGTCTAGAAGTCCTGTCGGACGAATGATTTGCTCAATCACTGTCTCGGTCTGTTCATTTTCATAGTCACCTGGTGTCGCTGAAACATATACAATCTGATGAACGTGACTCTCAAACTCCTCACGACGGAGAGGGCGATTGTCCAAGGCAGACGGCAAACGGAAACCATAATTAACTAGCATTTCCTTACGAGAACGGTCTCCATTATACATTCCCTTGATTTGCCCCATGGTCATGTGACTTTCATCAATCATGATCAAGAAATCATCAGGGAAAAAGTCGAGAAGCGTATAAGGAGGCTCTCCTTCACTACGACCATCCATGTGGCGTGAGTAGTTCTCAACCCCATTTGTATAACCCATCTCACGTAACATCTCAATATCATACTCTGTCCGCTGTTTCAAACGCTGGGCCTCTAGCAGTTTACCTTCCTTCTCAAAGACAGCTAACTGCTCTTCTAATTCTGCTTGAATTTTTGCAATCGCAACTTCCATATGGTCGTCATTGGTCACAAAGTGAGTGGCAGGGAAAATCGCCAAATGATCCACTTCGCCCAATACCTGACCTGTCAAAGCCTCAACCTCGCGGATACGGTCAATCTCATCCCCGAAAAACTCAACTCGAAAAGCGTGTTCATCACGAGAAGCTGGGAAAATCTCCACCACATCCCCGCGAACGCGAAATCTTCCCCGTTGGAAATCAATATCATTGCGTTCAAACTGAATATCCACCAAGTCATTCAAGAGTTTATCACGAGAAATCTCCAGACCTGGACGGAGACTAACGACACTATCAGCATATTCCTTGGGCGAACCCAAACCATAGATACAAGAAACAGAAGCCACGACGATGACATCGTTACGCTCCAGAAGAGCCGAAGTCGCTGAGTGACGGAGCTTGTCAATCTCATCATTGACAGAGCTGTCCTTCTCAATATAGGTATCGCTCGAAGGGACATAAGCCTCGGGTTGGTAATAATCATAGTAAGATACAAAATACTCAACAGCATTTTCAGGGAAAAATTCCTTAAATTCTCCATAGAGCTGACCAGCCAGAGTCTTATTGTGGGCAATGACCAAAGTTGGTTTATTGACTTTGGAAATGACCTGACTCATGGTATAAGTCTTCCCAGTACCAGTCGCGCCCATCAGAATCTGTGCTTTTTCTCCGCCCTCGATATTATCGACCAACTGCTCAATCGCTTGGGGTTGATCTCCTGATGGTTCATATTTTGATACTAGTTTAAATTGATTGTCTGTAATTCGATTTATCATGATTGCCTCATCTGCATTTTTCTATCCTTCTATTTTACCATAAATTTACTTTTCAGACTCTACTCTAGGTTGATAAGAGTTAGTGTTTCATGTTATATTTCCTTACATAAAATTCATAAAATTTGCCTTTTCATTCATTTTCTGATATAATGGGAAAATATTCGAAAAAGGAGACTAAAAATGAAGAAAAAAATACTAGCATGTTTGCTCATTTTATTTCCCATTTTCTCACTAGGTATGGCAAAAGCTGATACTGTTAAGATTGTGTCTGATACAGCTTACGCACCTTTTGAGTTTAAAGATTCAGATCAAACCTATAAAGGGATTGATGTTGATATTATCAATAAAGTCGCAGAAATCAAAGGGTGGAACATCCAAATGTCTTATCCTGGCTTTGATGCAGCTGTAAATGCGGTGCAGTCAGGCCAAGCAGATGCTATTATGGCAGGTATGACAAAAACAAAAGAACGTGAAAATGTCTTTACCATGTCTGATACATATTATGATACAAAAGTTGTCATTGCTACCACAAAGGCAAATAAAATCACCAAATATGAGGAACTTAGCGGAAAAACAGTTGGAGTTAAGAACGGAACTGCCGCCCAACGTTTCCTCGAAAGTATCAAAGATAAATACGGTTTCTCTATTAAAACCTTTGATACAGGTGATTTGATGAATAACAGTCTAAGTGCTGGTGCTGTAAATGCCATCATGGATGATAAACCTGTTATTGAGTATGCGATTAACCAAGGACAAGATCTCAGCATCAATATGGATGGTGAGGCTGTTGGAAGCTTTGCCTTTGGTGTCAAGAAAGGAAGCAAGTATGAACACTTGGTTACCGAGTTTAACGAAGCCCTAGCACAAATGAAGAAGGATGGTAGCTTGGAGCAAATCATCCAAAAGTGGACGGCTTCTAAAACTACGGCAAGCCCAACAATAACTACTGCTGCTGGACAAAAAGCTACTCCTGTGAAAAGCAAGTATATTATTGCCAGCGACTCATCTTTCGCCCCATTCGTCTTTCAAAATTCAAGCAATCAATACACCGGTATTGATATGGATCTTATCAAGGCCATTGCCAAAGATCAAGGTTTTGAAATTGAGATTACCAATCCAGGATTTGATGCAGCCATTAGTGCTGTTCAAGCTGGACAAGCAGATGGTATCATTGCTGGTATGTCTGTAACAGATGCTCGTAAGGAAACCTTCGACTTCTCAGAATCATACTACACAGCAAATACGATTCTCGGTGTGAAAGAATCAAGCACAATTGCTTCTTATGAAGACCTCAAGGATAAAACTGTCGGTGTTAAAAACGGAACTGCTTCTCAAACGTTCCTTACTGAAAATCAAAGCAAATACGGCTATAAGATTAAAACTTTCGCAGATGGCGCTTCTATGTATGACAGTCTGAATACTGGATCTATTGATGCCGTGATGGATGATGAGCCAGTTCTCAAATATTCTATCAGCCAAGGGCAAAAATTGAAAACGCCAATCGCTGGAACTCCAATCGGTGAAACAGCCTTTGCGGTTAAAAAAGGAACAAATCCAGAATTGATCCAGATGTTCAATAATGGACTTGCGAACCTCAAAGCTAACGGTGAATTCCAAAAGATTCTTGACAAGTATCTAGCTAGCGAAACTTCAACTGACTCTACAAGTACAGTTGACGAAACTACTATCTGGGGCTTGCTTCAAAACAACTACAAACAACTCCTTAGTGGACTTGGAATCACTCTTGCTCTAGCTCTTATCTCATTTGCAATTGCCATTGTCATCGGGATTATCTTTGGTATGTTTAGCGTTAGCCCATACAAATCACTTCGTCTGATCTCTGAGATTTTCGTTGACGTTATCCGTGGTATCCCATTGATGATTCTTGCAGCCTTCATCTTCTGGGGTATTCCAAACTTCATCGAGTCCATTACAGGCCAACAAAGTCCAATCAATGACTTTGTAGCTGGTACTATCGCCCTCTCACTCAATGCAGCTGCTTATATCGCTGAAATTGTTCGTGGTGGGATTCAAGCTGTTCCAGTTGGCCAAATGGAGGCCAGCCGCAGTCTTGGTATCTCTTATGGAAAAACCATGCGTAAGATTATCTTGCCACAAGCGACTAAATTGATGTTGCCAAACTTTGTCAACCAATTCGTTATTGCTCTTAAAGATACAACCATCGTTTCTGCTATCGGTTTGGTGGAACTTTTCCAAACTGGTAAGATTATCATCGCCCGTAACTACCAAAGTTTCAAGATGTATGCAATCCTTGCTATCTTCTATCTTGTAATTATCACGCTTTTGACTAGACTAGCGAAACGCTTAGAAAAGAGGATTCGTTAATGGCAAAACTAAAAATTGATGTAAATGATTTGCATAAGTATTATGGAAAAAACGAAGTTTTAAAAGGCATTACTACTAAGTTCTATGAAGGAGATGTTGTCTGTATCATCGGTCCTTCCGGTTCTGGTAAATCCACCTTCCTCCGTAGCCTTAACCTTCTCGAGGAGGTAACGAGTGGCCACATCACAGTAAATGGTTATGATCTGACTGAAAAATCAACCAATGTCGACCATGTTCGTGAAAACGTGGGAATGGTCTTCCAACATTTCAACCTCTTCCCTCACATGTCAGTCCTAGAAAATATCACTTTTGCACCTATTGAACACAAACGGATGACCAAAGAAGAAGCTGAAAAATTGGGGATGGAGTTGCTTGAAAAGGTTGGACTAGCAGATAAAGCTAATGCCAACCCAGATAGCCTTTCAGGTGGTCAGAAACAACGTGTAGCTATCGCGCGTGGACTTGCCATGAATCCTGATATCATGCTCTTTGATGAGCCAACTTCCGCTCTGGACCCTGAAATGGTTGGAGATGTACTGAATGTTATGAAGGAATTGGCGGAACAAGGCATGACCATGATTATCGTAACCCATGAGATGGGATTTGCTCGTCAGGTGGCTAACCGTGTTATCTTTACGGCTGATGGTGAATTCCTAGAAGATGGAACTCCAGATCAAATCTTTGACAACCCGCAACACCCTCGTCTAAAAGAGTTCTTGGACAAGGTCTTAAATGTATAAAACAAAACTGTAAGGTTCTCCTTACAGTTTTTTAATTGCGTATTGGATTTTTTGTTTTTTTTGAAAATTATGATAAAATAAAAACTATGATAATGAGGAAATCTCATCCCTAGTCCAACTAGGAAAAAATATAGAAATTAGGTAGCTAGATGTCATCAAAGGTTATTGTTACAATTTTCGGTGCGAGTGGAGATTTAGCTAAACGCAAACTCTACCCTTCCCTTTTCAGACTCTATAAATCAGGCAATCTCTCTGAGCATTTTGCTGTTATTGGAACAGCTCGTAGACCTTGGAGTAAGGAATATTTTGAATCTGTAGTTGTTGAGTCCATCCTTGATTTGGCAGATAGTACCGAGCAAGCCCAAGAATTTGCTAGCCACTTCTACTATCAAAGCCATGATGTGAACGATACGGAACATTACATTGCTTTGCGCCAATTACAAGCTGAGCTTAACGAAAAATACCAAGCTGAACACAATAAGCTCTTCTTCTTGTCTATGGCACCTCAGTTCTTTGGAACTATTGCCAAGCACCTCAAATCTGAAAACATTGTTGATGGCAAAGGTTTTGAGCGCTTGATCGTTGAGAAACCATTTGGTACAGACTACGAAACAGCTAGCAAACTCAACGAAGATCTCCTTGCGGCCTTTGATGAGGAGCAAATCTACCGTATCGACCATTACCTAGGTAAAGAGATGATTCAGAGTATCTTTGCTGTTCGTTTTGCCAACATGATCTTTGAGAATGTTTGGAATCGCGAACACATCGATAATGTTCAGATTACCTTTGCAGAGCGCTTGGGTGTAGAAGAACGTGGTGGCTACTATGATCAATCTGGTGCCCTTCGTGATATGGTGCAAAACCATACTCTCCAACTTCTTTCTCTTCTAGCCATGGACAAACCAGCTAGCTTTACAAAAGATGAGATTCGTGCTGAAAAGATAAAGGTCTTTAAAAACCTCTATCATCCAACTGAGGAAGAATTGAAAGAACAGTTTATCCGTGGTCAGTATCGCTCTGGTAAAATCGATGGCATGAAATACATTTCCTATCGTAGCGAGCCAAACGTCGATCCTGAATCTACAACAGAAACCTTTGCATCTGGTGCCTTCTTTGTAGACAGCGATCGTTTCCGCGGTGTTCCCTTCTTTTTCCGTACTGGTAAACGTCTGACTGAAAAAGGAACTCATGTCAATATCGTCTTTAAGCAAATGGACTCTATCTTTGGAGAACCATTAGCACCAAATATCTTGACCATCTATATCCAACCAACTGAAGGATTCTCTCTCAGCCTCAATGGGAAGCAAGTCGGTGAAGAATTCAACCTGGCACCAAGCTCTCTGGATTACCGTACAGATGCTACTGCTACTGGGGCCTCACCAGATCCTTATGAGAAATTAATCTACGATGTCTTGAATAACAACTCTACCAACTTTAGCCACTGGGATGAGGTAAGTGCTTCATGGAAATTGATTGACCGTATCGAAAAGCTCTGGGCTGAAAACGGAGCTCCACTCTACGATTATAAATCTGGGAGCATGGGGCCACAAGCTAGCTTTGACTTACTTGAAAAGTATGGAGCTAAATGGACCTGGCAACCAGATATCGCCTATCGTGAAGAGGGCCGTTTAGAATAGCAAAAATATCCTGCAAGATGACTTGCAGGATATTTATTTTGTATTAAATCAATCCTTCTAAGAGACCCTTCATAAAGTTTTCTGAGTTAAATTCCCCGATATCATCGATTTTTTCACCGAAACCAATCAATTTTACTGGGATATTGAGTTCTTCGCGGATAGCCAGAACAACACCACCTCGGGCAGTTCCGTCAATTTTTGTCAAAACAATTCCAGTCAATGGTGTTATCTTCGAAAATTCCTTAGCTTGTACCAGAGCGTTCTGTCCAGTTGAAGCATCGAGTGCTAAGAAGGTTTCATGTGGCGCCTCTGGAACGACACGTTTGATAATGCGACCAATCTTTTCCAACTCAGCCATAAGGTTGTCCTTGTTTTGCAGACGCCCTGCTGTATCAATCATAAGGATATCAATCCCTTCAGCTACAGCACGTTGCATCCCATCAAATACCACACTTGCTGGATCAGCCTTTTCAGGTCCCGTCACAACAGGAACATCCACACGTCGACCCCATTCTGCTAGCTGAGCAACGGCTCCAGCGCGGAAGGTATCTGCCGCAACTAGCATGACTTTCTTGCCAGCTTGTTTGTAGCGATGAGCCAATTTTCCGATAGAAGTTGTTTTCCCAACACCATTGACACCAACAAAGAGCATGACGGTCAAACAATCTTGGAAGTGGATACTTTCATCGTAGTTGCCATCCTTCTCATAGAGTTCAACCAATTTCTCGATAATGACACGACGAAGTGCGTCTGGCTTCTTAGCGTTTTCGAGTTTAGCTTCATAGCGTAGTTCTTCTGTTAAGTTGGAAGCGACTTGCACACCGACGTCACTCATGATGAGCAGTTCTTCCAATTCCTCGAAGAATTCTTCATCGACTGAACGGAAGTTGGCAAAGAAGGCATTCAAACGAGCACCGAATCCTGTACGGGTTTTCTTGAGACTGCGGTCATATTTTTCCTGAACGGTTTCTTCAACCTGAGGAAGTTCTTCTTCTACAACTTCAGACGTTAGTTCTTCTTCAGTTTCTAGAGATTCTTGGCTCTCTACTCCTAGAACTTCTTCTGTCTCTTGGATTTGCTCCAATTCATCAGATTCTAGCTCAAGCTCTTCCTGATTAGTTTCCTTGACTGCTTCTGGTTCAATAACTTCTTCTGTTGAGATCTGAGGAATTTCTTCTTGAGCTGGTGTTTCTTCCACTTTTTCTCTTGTTGTCTCTTCCTGAGAAGTTTCTTCAACTGCCGTTTGGTTTTCTTCAACTTCTTCTGACAAATCAAGATTTTCCAGAGCTTCTTTTACAATATCTTCGATTTTCGGCTCTTCTTTTTTTCCGAATAGACGGTCAAATAATCCCATATTTTAGTTCTCCTTTAGCACGTATTCTTCGATAGCCCAGGCAACGGCTTCCTCGTCGTTGGTCATCGGGGTAATCACATTGGCAACTTCCTTAACTGCTGGAACTGCATTTTGCATGGCAACTCCCAGACCTGCCCACTCAATCATAGAAAGGTCATTGGCCTCGTCCCCACAAGCCATGACTTGACTTTGATCGATTCCTAAGTGTTTAATTAATTTCGCTAAACCTGTCGCCTTGTGGACATTTTTCGGCGACCATTCCAATAAGAGTTCACGCGATTTGAAGATTTCATATTGATCAAACAATTCAGGAGAAATCTGCTGAATCGCTGCATCCAAAGGTTCTTGGGCAAAGGCGGTCACACATTTATTATATGTCATCTGACTAGATAGATCTTCAAAAGCGACAGGTACGAAAGTCAAGGCTGGGTTGAACTTGGCATAGAGACTTTCTTGGTCCGACTGGATTTGATAGACTGTTCCTTCTGAAATAGCATCTAACGGAAGTCCGAGTTTTTCAGTTTCCTCGTACAAGCGTGCCACATCGTCGATTGAAAAGACGGTTTTATCGAGAATCTCTCCTGTATTTTTCTGTACTAGACCACCATTAAAGGTGATGGTGTACTCATCCTCCTGACCATCAGTCCCTAGCTCATGGAGAAAGAAATCCATAGCCTTCAGAGGACGTCCCGTTGTCAGAACGACCTTGATGTCACGGTCACGCGCAGCTTTGAGGACCGCCTTGGTACGATCTGTCAGCTTTTTATCCGTTGTCAGCAAAGTACCGTCCAAATCCAGTGCAATCAATTTAATATCTGCCATTACAAACCCTCCATATAAGCCATCACTGACTGGTCCTTATGGTGGCCAATCACTGCTTCTGCTAATTCTAAAATTTCTGGTCGCGCATTTTCAGGAGCGATGGGGTGCCCCACTACCTGCATCATGTGAAGGTCATTGAGATTATCGCCAAAAGCCATAACCTGATCCATGGTCAGACCCAGTTTTTTTGCCAGCTCAACAATAGCTACACCCTTATCAACATAGTCCAAGACAATATCAATGGATTCAAAACCAGTTGTCATGGCTTTCACACCAGGAACATTTTCGTTGACCCAGGCCTCACCAACTTCTATCGTTTCTTCTGTGAAGTTGGTGGTGAATTTAAAAATCTCATCCGTGATATCTTCTAAACTCGCTACTTTTTGAATGTTTTCATTGTAGTGACGACTAAACATCAGATAGATCTCATCCACTGTATCCAATACATAACAAGCTTTTTTCCCAGTCAAGAGCATTTTTCTTTCATCAAAATAGGGTGATTTCTTTAAAGCTTCAAAAGTGCTCAAGTAAAAATCCCGAGACATAGTAGCCTCATACATATCCTCACCATGAAACTCAACATAGCTCCCATTTTCAGCTATAAAAATCACTTCATCACGCACATCTGCAAACAACTTTTTCAGGGACAGGATACCACGACCTGAAGCCACTGCAAAATAAATCCCCTTTTCCTTGTAGGAAACAAGTACGTTTTTGAGGCGTTTCATATCAAACCGACCCTCTCCATCTAGAAAGGTTCCATCCATATCGGTTGCTACAAGTTTAATCATAAAATCCTTCATTCTCCAATTGATAAATCTACCTTCTATTATACCATAGATAAGCTAAAAAAGGACTTGTACAGTAGGATTGGCAACTGTATTGCCGTGCTTTTTCGGTAAAACTTCAAAGGGCCTAAAAATTAGAATCGTAGAACTTTTTTCAGATAGTTTAAAAAGTTTGTATTCCCCTACCCTTTTCTCTATAATGGAGAGAAAGGAGATGACTATGACAGAAATAAAACATGAAATTGATGCTAACTTTACAGGCCGACTCAATATCCTACGCGCAGGTGTTCTAGGAGCCAATGATGGAATTATTTCCATTGCTGGAGTCGTTATCGGTGTTGCCAGTGCGACGAGCAATATCTGGATTATCTTTTTATCAGGTTTGGCCGCTATCCTCGCTGGCGCTTTTTCTATGGCAGGCGGCGAATATGTCTCTGTATCCACTCAGAAAGACACGGAAGAAGCCGCTGTTGCTAGAGAGCAATTACTCTTGGATAAAGACATCGAATCTGCAAAACAATCCCTCTATGCTGCTTACTTACAAAATGGTGAGTGTGAAACGTCAGCCCAACTCTTGACCAACAAGGCCTTTTTAAAGAATCCACTCAAAGCCTTGGTTGAGGAAAAATACGGTATCGAGTACGAAGAATTTACCAATCCTTGGCATGCTGCAATCTCTAGCTTTATCGCCTTTGTACTGGGAAGTCTTCCTCCCATGCTTTCGATCACTGTCTTTCCAAGTGATTATCGCATTCCTGCTACTGTTTTTATCGTTGCCCTTTCCCTTCTCGTCACTGGCTATACCAGTGCTAAACTAGGCAAGGCACCTACGAAAACTGCTATGATCCGTAACCTCTGTATCGGACTTCTCACCATGGGAGTGACTTACCTGTTTGGACAACTCTTCAGCATTTAAGATAAAGAAATACCTCGATGAATATCGAGGTATCTTTTTTTTACATTTGCACAATCTTGCGATAGCTTCTTGAGGTAATCATAAAGATTAAGACATAGACGATGAGGAAGATAGCACAGATGGATAAAGTGACAGTCAACATCATGGTCGCATCTAGCACACCAATGACTTTTAGGATGAGGCTAAGCATATGATAGGCAAAGGCAAGGTGTAGGAAGGCAAAGAGCAATGGGAGGAAGAAAACAGTTAGGACCTGTTTATTGATGGTTTGCTTGATTTGCTTTTGATCGAGACCGACTTTTTGCAAAATGATAAAGCGTTCACGATCTTCATAGCCTTCAGAGATTTGTTTGTAGTAGATGACAAGAACCGTTCCCACCATAAAGATGATAGAGAGGAAGATACCGATGAAGAAAACTCCACCAAAGAGAGCACTCATCTGCGCACTACTATCAGCCAGATTGCTTCCGTAAACATAGCTTCCTTCTTTGTTTAGTTCTCTATTAAAGTTGTTAACGAATTTTGAATAGTCATCTGCAATTTTAAGCTGCTCTTCCTCACTAGCCGTTACATTCATACCACCATAGTATTGATTAAAGATGGAAGAATTAGGATGCTGGTCAAGAAAGGCTTTCAAGTCAGGAACAACCAAATAGTTATAATCCGAAGTTAGAATATTGTACTGATTTGGGACATGTTCAAGAATAAAATCTTTTTTGATTTCTTCTTTGATCGTGTAGGTCTGGTCATTCAGAGTCAGTTCTTTTTGACCTTGAAGTTGCTTGTTTTGAGCAAACAATCCAACTCCCTTACCTGAAAGTGCAAGTTTCTGTCCTGTCATATTCTCATAGTCTTTTTGGTCAAAGACCATAAAAATAGTTTTCGGTTGAACACGATTTTGACCTTTCTCAAAAATTGTCAATTTCGTACCTTCTTGATTTGCCACACCAAAGTTACTGTATGTAAGGACTTCTTTCTTTGTGACAGTCAATCCTTTTTCACTAGCATACTGGCTCAAGAGTTTTTCGATATCTTCTTTTTCAACATTCTGTCCTGTAATCCCAAAATCATGTGGATTCATGACCTTCTTGAAGTTTTCTGATGCCTTAAAGATACTTGTTGCAGCAGACATAGTCACTAAGACCATGGTTGAGAGAATAGCAATCGTCGCCAGACCAACCGCATTTTTCTTCATACGGAAAATGAGATTGGATACGGAAATCATGTTGTTGGGTTGGTAATAATAACGCTTGTTTTTCTTTAAGATTTGTAAGAAAACTGTAATCCCTGCATTGAAGAGAAGATAAGTTCCCAAAATTACTAACAAAACTGCTACGAAGAAAATCAGAACAGCAGAAAGTGGGTTTTCGACTGTTACTGCTAGATAGTAACCCGCTCCCAAACTAATCAGACCTAGAATGGTTTGGACACCTAAGAAACGTCCTTTTTTCTCACCACTGGCTTTTTCACGAGAGAGCTGAAGGGCATTCATGCGTGCGATGCGAAAGGCATTGATAAAAATTAGACCTAGGAAGATAACCCCAAAGACGATGAGAACTAGGATAAAGACAATTGGTTGGAAAGTCGAAACGAGCTCTACCTTCATATTCATTAACTTCAAAAGGAGGGCAAAGATTAGCTTATCAAAGAGAGCTCCTAGACCGAGACCAGCTGTCAAGGTTAAGGAACCAAAAATAAGAAGCTCCTTAAAAACCATACTGATCAAATGGCGCTTTTCGAGACCCAGCATACCATATACACCCAACTCCTTGGAACGGTTCTTCATGACAAAACTATTGGCATAAAGGACAATAATTCCAGAAGCGATGGTAACAACCACCATACCGAGAGCGAGGGTCATAGAGATAGTTTCTCCCCCTCGTATCTTGCCAATATTAGGATTAAGTGACAGTGAGTAAAAGAGATAGGTGATGGTCACTGCTAAGAGAACAGCAAGGGCAAAGGGATAGTAGAGTTTGCGGTTTTTAATCAAGTTGGATGCCGCTAACTTATTGGTTAATCGGAACATACTAATTCACCTCGCTTGCCATAACAGTCAAAGTATCAGAGATTTCTTGGAACATCTGACGCTCTGTCTTGTCTCCACGGTAAATTTGGTTGTAAAGAATGCCGTCCTTGATAAAGAGAACTCGCTTGGCCCTGCTGGCTGCTGCCGTTGAGTGGGTTACCATAAGAATAGTTTGACCGCGTTCATTGATTTCATCAAATACATCGAGTAAGGCTGCAGATGACTTGGAGTCAAGGGCTCCTGTTGGCTCATCCGCAAGGAGAATTTCAGGTTCTGTGATGATGGCGCGTGCTACTGCTACCCGCTGTTTTTGACCTCCTGAGATCTCGTAAGGGTACTTCTCTTGCAATTGGTTGATGCCCAGATTTTCAGCGGTTACTACCAATTTCTTCATCATCTCTGTGATAGGTTTTCGTGATAATACTAGCGGAAGCAAGATATTGTCCTTAACAGACAGGGTATCTAGCAAGTTAAAGTCTTGGAAGACAAATCCCAACTTTTCCCGACGGAAACTCGAAGCCTGTGAATTTTTAATAGTGGCTGTGTCTGTTCCGTTTAGGTAAACCTGGCCTCGAGTTGGTTTATCCAGCATAGCTAGAATGTTGAGCAAGGTAGACTTCCCTGATCCAGACTCTCCCATGATAGCAACGTAGTCACCCTTTTCTACTGTAAAGTGAATGTCTTTAAGAGCCTCTACTTGGTTGCCTTGGAAACGTGTTTTGTAGATTTTTTGAACGTGTTTTACATCTAAAAGTGTCATTGTTATCTCCTTCTTAATATCCCATCAATTGAAACTGTGCTTGCATCATAGCGCATCCTAGTTGAACACGCTCGATATCTTTTTGACTTGGTTTTCTTCTTTTCTTTTGTAAGATTCTTTTCATGTTTTTGCTCCTTTGTTCTTTATGAGTCTAGTTTATCGCAAAAAAAGACGGCTTGCCATAACCTAACCTTACAAAAGAGACTTTAATCTTACATTTTTGTAAGATTGAAGAATATCAAGCAATTTCGCTATCAACATTTTACCATAAAAGAAAGGCAAGAAGAAAACCCTTGCGGATGCAAGGGTTAGGATTCACTACTTTTTCTAATTTCTTCAAGAAACAAGGAAATCATCTATAAACTATTTCCAAATCCGACTCACCAAAACCGTCCATCATTGTCATAAATGGCCTCAGCATCCTTACGTTTGCGTGGTCCTGTTCCGTACATTTCTGCTTCAATCTCTTCCTTAGTTGGCAGAATAGAGGCGAGGATGATGTAGATAATCACACCAATCCCAAAATTTGATATGGTAAAAATGGCAAAGAGAAAGCGGACTAGAGTTACATCAAAATTCCACTTGTCTGATAAACCAGCTAAAACTCCCGATACCATACTATTTCGTTTCATTTTATAAAATTTTGTATTCATGATTTGTTCCTCTTTCGGTATTCTTACAAGTAGTATATCATGAAACGGGGGCACAAACATCAGTCCTTAGGCCGATTTAGGATGACGAGTTTACCACGGCAGACGCCACAGCGATAGCACTTGGTATCAATCTTCCTCTTTCGTTGATAGCGTTGCTGGCAGGATTGACACTGATAAACTAGGAAATTACTTTGGGCTCTCAAAGGGGGAACAAAGCGTAGTCCATCCACTTCTTTCAAAAGTTCCTTAAAATCTCGGTCCTTATGCCGATACCCCTTTTTCTGAAAATAAAGGTGATAGTGACAGAGTTCATGGCGCACGATTTTCCGAAAAACCTCCAAACCAAGTTCATTATAGACCTTGGGATTAAAATCCAAATGCCCATCTTTAGGGAAAAATCGCCCACCTGTCGTTCGCAGACGAGAATTCCATTGGGCTTGGTGTGTAAAAGGTCTACCAAAGTCTTCGAGGGAAACGGACTGAACGTACTCAGTCAGTTTCATCTGGAGCTAGGAGCGACAGATTAACTTTTTCACGTTCAGTATCGATTTTCTTAACCCAAACCGTTACCAAATCTCCAACAGACACCACTTGGCTGGGATGTTTGATAAATTTGCGACTCATATGAGAAATATGAATGAGGCCGTCTTCGTGAATCCCGATATCAACGAAGGCACCGAAGTCAACGACATTACGGACCACACCTTCAAGCTTCTGTCCGATAACGAGATCCTTGATATCCAGAACATCTTGACGGAGAACTGGAGCATCAAAAGAATCACGGAAATCACGACCCGGTTTTAGGAGGTCAGCAATGATATCTTTAAGGGTTTCTGGTCCAAGGTCTAGTTCTTGCGCCATTTCCTTGACAGAAAGGGACTTAAGCTTATTTTGTGCTTCTTCATTTAAGTCCTTGATATCCAAGCGTTTGAAGAGCTCCTTAACTGCAGCATAGTTTTCTGGGTGAACTCCAGTATTATCAAGAATATTGCTACTTTCAGGGATACGGAGGAAACCAGCAGCCTGCTCAAAGGCTTTGGCACCTAGACGAGGAACCTTCTTGATTTGAGCGCGTGAAGTGATTTTTCCTTCTTCCTCACGGTATTTGACGATATTTTCAGAAATGGTTTTATTGAGTCCAGCTACATGGGAAAGAAGAGCTGGGCTGGCTGTGTTAACATTGACACCGACTTGGTTGACCACTGTATCGACGACAAAGTCCAGACTCTCAGACAGTTTCTTTTGACTAACATCGTGTTGGTATTGACCGACACCGATTGACTTAGGATCGATTTTAACCAATTCAGCGAGGGGATCTTGCAAACGACGGGCAATAGAGATAGCAGAGCGTTTTTCAACGGTTAAGTCTGGAAACTCTTGACGAGCAAGTTCACTAGCAGAGTAGACAGAAGCGCCACTTTCATTGACGATAACATAGCTGACTTCTGGAAAATCTTTCAGAACTTCCGATACAAAGGATTCACTTTCACGGCTAGCCGTTCCGTTTCCGATAGCAATGATTTCCACACCGTATTGACCAATCAAGTCTGCCAACTCTTTCTTGGCTTCTTCGATTTGACGAGCTGATGCTGGTTTTACTGGATAAATGACCTGGGTCGTCAGCATTTTCCCTGTTGCATCTACGACAGCTAGCTTGGCACCTGTACGAAAGGCGGGGTCAAATCCTAGAACCACGCGCCCTTTCAGCGGAGCAACCAAGAGAAGATTGCGCAGATTGTCAGAAAAGAGTTGGATAGCTCCTTCTTCTGCCTTTTCAGTTAATTCTGTCCGAATGCGTCGTTCGATAGCAGGTAAGACTTTTTTCTTAACTGACTGTTGAACAACTTCATCTATATAGGCATTTTTCACCTTGAAACGAGCAGCAAAGAAAGCAAGAATACGATCTGTCGCGTGCTCAAAACCGACTTTTAAGACACCTAGTTTCTCACCACGATTGAGGGCCAAGGTACGATAACCCTGCATGTTGCCAACTGTCTCTGAAAAATCGTAATATATCTGAAAAACTTGTTTTTCATCGAGACTTTCATCCTTGACTTGCGAAGTGATTTTAGAGTGTCTCAGCACTTCCTGATAGGTCAGTGAACGCAAAGTCACATCTTCCGATAAGGCTTCGACCAAGATATCAACCGCTCCAGCCAAGGCTTCTTGAACTGTCGCAAATCCTTCACAGACAAACTTCTCAGCTTCTTTCTCTAAACCATCTACATTCTGCAAGATCAAGCGGGCGAGAGGAAAGAGTCCAGCTT
Source organism: Streptococcus sp. 27098_8_51 (assembly GCF_041432205.1). GTDB lineage: Bacteria > Bacillota > Bacilli > Lactobacillales > Streptococcaceae > Streptococcus. Next base: position 12,253 of record NZ_JAPVZE010000015.1, on the reverse strand, counting down.
CTCGGGCAATAGTTGCCTTGGTTCGACGTTTTTCCTTGTATGGAAGATAGAGTTCTTCTACATCTGCTAGTTTTTCGGCAGCTAAGATAGCTTCTTCCAATTCCTTTGTTAGCTTGCCTTGTTCTTGAATCTTAGCCAAGACTGCTTCCTTGCGGTCATTGAGATTAGTCAGGCTTTTATCTAAGTCTATAATAGCCTTAATCGCCACCTCATCCAGACTACCAGTCATATCTTTCCGATAACGCGCGATAAAGGGAATCGTCGCCCCTTCGGCAGTCAAACTTAGAACGGTATCGATTTGCTTTAAGGTTACACCCAAATCTTGGGAGATTTTTTCATATTTTTTATCCATAAACCTATTATACCACAAGGGACAAGGCTTGTTTCACCTTATCTGTTTTTACCTCTCTGATTATCAAAATAAAAATAATCCCTTTTCTGCAAAATAATAGTATAATAGAGGTAGAATGTAGAAAAGAGGTAGGCCCATGGCTGTTAAATTTACAAAAACTGATGACTTGGACAAGATGTTTGAAGAATTTGCCAAACTTCCTGACTTAACACAAGTCACTTTCCCAGATGACAAAGACAAAAAAGAAAAAGTTGAGAAGAAAAAATAGATGACTGTTTTCCAATCTCTTCCTCCTAGTGTATTACAAGCGGGGGCTATTTTTCTCTCCATCATGATTGAAGCCCTTCCTTTTGTCTTGATTGGGAGTCTGATTTCGGGGTGGATTGAGGTCTATATCACGCCTGATAAAGTTTATGAGTTTCTTCCTCGCAATCGTTGGGGGAGGATCTTTTTTGGTACCTTCATTGGCTTTCTCTTTCCTTCTTGCGAATGTGGTATCGTTCCGATTATCAATCGTTTTCTGGAAAAGAAAGTGCCCAGCTACACAGCGGTTCCTTTTCTGGTGACTGCTCCCATCATCAATCCTATCGTTCTTTTCGCCACATATTCTGCCTTTGGCAATTCAATAAAACTTGCCTTCTTGCGAGCTCTGGGAGCTATTGTGATTGCTTTGATTCTGGGAATTTTCCTAGGATTTTTCTGGAAGGAACCCATTCAAAAAGAGAATCCTATCGCTTGCCATGAACATGACTTTTCACACTTGGGTCCCGCTAGAAAAGTGTTTCAGATCTTTATACAAGCTATTGATGAGTTTTTCGATATGGGGCGTTACTTGGTCTTTGGCTGTCTCTTTGCGGCTATCGTGCAGGTCTATGTCCCGACTCGGATCTTGACCTCTATCAGTGCAAGTCCAGTCCTTGCGATTCTCTTGCTCATGTTTCTAGCCTTTCTCCTCTCTCTTTGTAGCGAGGCGGACGCCTTTATCGGAGCTTCTCTCCTCTCGAGCTTCGGCCTAGCGCCAGTCCTTGCCTTTCTGATCATAGGCCCCATGCTTGATATCAAAAATCTCCTCATGATGAAACACTATCTCAAAGTGCGCTTCATCTGGCAATTTATGGGTATTGTGACAGTGCTTGTCTTGCTTTATTCTTACATGTTTGGAGTGTTGCTATGATGCGATTTTTCATTTTACTGGGTTATTTTGCCCTAACTCTGTATCTGCAGCTTTCTGGCAAGCTCAGTCACTACATTAACCTCCACTATTCCTATCTAGTCTATATTTCCATGCTCCTTTCTCTTCTATTGGCTCTGGTCCAATTCTATATCTGGATCAAGAAAATCAACTCTCGCAGCCATTTAGAAAGTCGTCGAGCTAGACGAATCAGCCTCCTTTTACTGTCACTACCTCTGTTGATTGGGGTTGCCTTTCCGACAGTAAGTTTGGACTCGAGAACTGTATCTGCCAAAGGTTATCATTTCCCACTTGCTGAGGGAATCAACACAGCCATTCAGGCAAGCGAAGGAACATCCAGTCAATACCTCAAACCCGATACCAGCACCTATTTTTCCAAATCTGCTTATGAAAAGGAAATGAGGACTACAGCTGATAAATACCTCTCCCAGCAAACCATTCACATCACTGATGAAAACTATATGGAGGTCATGGAAGTTCTCTATGACTACCCTCAAGAGTTTGAAGGAAAGAAAATCGAGTTTACAGGCTTCGTCTATAACGATCCTAGCCATGAAGATAGCCAGTTCCTCTTTCGCTTTGGCATCATCCACTGTATAGCCGATTCTGGTGTATATGGACTCTTGACAAAGGGGAACTCACGCCAGTATCCTGATAATACCTGGATTACCGCTAGAGGAACCCTGACCCTCCATTACCATAAAGAACTCAAACAAAAACTCCCAACACTGGAGGTTGAGAGTTTCACAAAAGTAGACAAACCAGAAAATCCTTATGTCTATCGTGTGTTTTAATAAAAAGTAGCCTTTGCAGGCTACTTTTTATTATTTAGTAAGTTTCTAACCTCTTGAGCACCAATCTGATCGCCTGCCTTTTCAAAAAGAGCGATAGATTGTAAAAAATTTTCATGTGATTCTTCAGGATTTTGTATCGAACCAATCTCTCCTAAACCTCTATAAGCACAAGCTTGGGCAATCAAATCATCTGTTTGCAAAGCTTGTTTTAAGGACTGTTCCATATACATGAATGCTTCTGCTACTTTCCCTAGCTTTAATCGTAAATAACCTTGCTCATAATTGTTAACAGAAGATTTGAGGGTATCCTCTGTAAAAGCTTCTTCAATGACTTTTTGCTCTCTTTCGATATAGAAAAGTGCCGTTTGAAATTCATTCATTTCACGATAAACCATGGCTAACTGATGATAGCCTATATGTTCATTTTCTGGGTCACTTTTAGTTCGTGCTAAGTCAATGTAACGCTGATAGATACTTAAGCACTCGTTGTATTTTTGCTCTTCAAGATAAATATACCCCATCAAATTTAACAAACTAAAATCTGTGCAAGTTTCCAATAAAAAATCAGCTTCAACTAATTTTTTAGCCTCATTAATCTTACCCTCAAACAATAAATCCCATGCTTTATTCATACATTTTCTCCTGCATCTTACGTTGTATAGAAATCTATCGACAAATCGCTATCAGACTCGTATTTTTTCCAGGCTAAACTGAAGCCATAATAATCTTCAAATTCAGGGTGCCAGTCATAATAAAGTGGGACACGACTATACTTTCTCGCTACAACTTCGTCTTCAAATTCTGGAGACTCCCCTGCAGTAATACCAAATTGAAGACCATTTAGTTTCCAAGTATTTCCCCAAACGTTTTCATCAGAGAGAACATCGATCCATCTAGAAGCATCAATATCAAAATCCGCACATAATTCCAGTTCATAAAATCTTCTACAGTTAATCCCTGAAGGTTTTATATAAAGGGCGCTATCAACTTGGTATTTTTTATCTTTGACTTGAATCTGTGTGATTTTCATTGGAATCGGAACTCCATTTAATTCTAACCAGAAATATCCTAAAGGAGTTTTGATACTATAATATGTTTGCTGAGAGTTGGGGTTAGCGTTTTTAGAGCAAACATCTAGAATTCTTCCTAGCTTTTTTAAATTTCTAAAAACGTTTTTCGAAGTGATTGGGTCGAAATGTGAATACCTACGAATGACACGTTTTAACTTTTCAACAGGAAAAGTGATATCCTTTGGTAGGGCATGATACTTCTGTACAACTAAAGCATTTTTTTCAGTATTTTCCTTCCCGACTGGTACAATAACAGCGTGTCCTATATGGATATTTGGGTCATCACAGATATAAGTATAACCATTCCCTCCCTCCTGAAACTCAACCACAACAAGATTTAACTCTTGATCTGGATCAAAGAGAGGCTCTACCTTTTCTACTTCTTGGCGCTCATAAAAAGTAAAGTGATCTCCATCCCCGTCTTCGCCGAAAACCATGAAACTGCCACACTCAGGGCACTTCCACATATAAAATGACGCTTCAGAAATATCATCATAAGAAATTTTATTATGGTCGTCAGCTTTATTTATGATTTCTTCAAACAACTCATCCGAATAAACTGAATAAGCATTTGGATTGGGCGCTCGGTGGTCATTCATTTCTTGCCCACATTTACATGTCCATTTACCCATAAAAAACCTCAGTCGCGGCCTAATTCTTCAAGAAAAAATTGATTTAGAGCTTTCCAGTCTTTCTTTTCCTCACGAACACTTTGAACGTATGCATCCAGCTCTTTGATATTTTTGATGATGTAGTATTGGATCGGCATAATCGGATCAATTTCCATACCTTCAGGTCCCTTTACCTTGATATCAAGCAATCTTGATACATGCTCTTTCATCTCATCAGGAAGCAATTCTTTGACCAAATCGTCAAATAAAATTGGAGGAACAGAATGGTATTTTTCAATCCAACGACAGGCCAAAATAGGACGCAGCGCATAGAAATACTTTTTAGGTTTGACCTTGTCTCCTGAAAGATACTTATTCATTTGAGTTCTAGCAGTATTCAAGTAATGATACAGCATTTTTTTCTCAGAAAAATACTGGTTGGCAAGTGGACGTATGCGCTCGATAAAATCCGTTTGTTGATAGACAATTGGTGACTGTAACCATTCAAACAGTGTAGGATTTGACTTATAAAGGAGTTGTAAAGTCTTGTCTAAATCCCAACCACTCACATCCCAAGTATCGTCAATTGGTAGCTCGATAACATCACGCTGTTCATTTAAACGGAGATAAAAATCTTGCTTGTGTTTGTAGATAAATCGTACATCAAAGTCACTATCGGGAGACTCAAAACCCCAGGCACGACTACCAGACTCGATAGCCCATAAAACTCTGACACCATAATCACGCTCAATTTCTGCTAATTTTTCCGGTACCAGAACATTCATTTCTTCTTGCGTTTGCATTTACAACCTCTTATTATTTACGCTGCTTCTCCAGCTCGATCATTAATGAGTTCAATTGTTTGGACAATATTACGAAGTATAGGGAGTTGGTGTTGAAAGAGTAGTTGAACTGAACCATACGATTTAAACGGCTCTTGTGTTAAAACTTTAGTCTCCAAGCAACCATTTTCTACAATGTAATCTACAATCAATTTCACAAAGGAAATCTGCTTGGCATTGAGACTCTCATCCGATAAAAATTTAGAAAAAACTTGATTGGCAGCCTCTCTATCTAAACCAATAATCTCACGAACCAATCTAGGAATTGCCTTATTTTCATAATGTTGTTGGTAATCTGACTTGCTACCTAATTTTTCCCATAGCAATGTTTCAAGTGCAAGTAAATCTTGAGAGGTCAATTTTTCATTATGATATAACTTAGAAATTGCTTCATCATCTAGATGAGTTTTCAAATAATGTTCAACTTTTTCATTATAAGATCGCAGGTCATTGACTTGTAAATATGGCTTAGTATCATGGACAGTGGAAAGAATGTGATCATCAAAATTGACATAATATACAGTGCGTTCCGGTTTATCCAGAAACTGTAGTAAATCTCGAAGCGCAAGGCGTATTTTTTCCAACTCGGATAAACTAACTTCTTCCCAAAATTCAGGTTCTTGTACTTTCCTGATAATTTCAGCCTGTGCAAAAACTTGTGGTATATTGCCAACCCTAGCAAGGGCTTTAGCTGTTTTCATAACTTGAGATATATGGACAGTTGCTGGCTTAGCCAACAGTTGTCCTAACTGTATCTGAAACAGCCATAAATCAAATCGTCTCGCCATCTCGTCTTCTTTATTTTCTTCAAATAGAATCGGCGAAAGATCTTTCTGGATTGTTTCACTTGTGACGGTCGTTAGATTTTGCCAATTTTCCAACTTTCTGTAAGTATAAACTGTATCTAAGACCATACGAACCCTAAAGTCTAACTCATTTAAGCTCACCATACGTTCATGAAGTTCTGAGACGAGTTGTTGACGGTATTCTCTAGCAAACTGATCATCTTGATAACGAAGCTCCTGCAGTTCACGAATCAAGTCCACCTTGATGTTAAACAAACGTTGAGTCAGAGAAACAATGTGACGACCATCTCCTTCTCTTGGATCAGCTTTGAAATATTCAAAATTATCGCCATAATCAAATACCAAGAAATTTTCCTTATCCTGCTCAGGGCCGAATAAATCTTTACAAAGACGGGTTCCACGGCCAATCATCTGCCAAAACTTAGTTTTAGAACGCACTTTCTTGAAAAAGATTAAATTAACAACCTCTGGTACATCAATACCTGTATCCAACATATCAACAGAAATTGCAATTTGAGGGTATTTCTCCTTAATTTTAAAATCATCAATTAAGGTTTGATAATGCTTAATGCTATAATCAATCACTTGAGCATAATCGCTTCCTTTTTCAGGATAGCGTTCGTTAAAAATATCTCTGATGTATTCAGCATGTCGATGGTTTTTAGCAAAGATAATGGTTTTACCAATTTCGTCACCTGAAGCTGTCTGAATTCCTCTTGTCATTAGTTCATCTAGAACAATTTTGACTGTTTGTCTATTGAAAATAGAGGAATTAAAATCCTCAGGATCAATATCTTTTTCAGAACTACCATCTTCAAATTGACTATCAAAATATTCTTTTTCGTCTTGGGATAAATCATCATAATGTAGACCATCCGTTGGTAGTTTTAACTTAGTTTCAATCGAATGATAAGCTACTAAATAACCATCTTTTACAGCCTCTTCCAAATCGTATGCGTATGTTGGAACACCATTCTCCAAGTTAAAGAAACTATAGGTATTCTTATCCAAATCTTGACGCGGAGTGGCAGTTAATCCTACAATCCTTGCATCAAAATAATCAAAAATTGATTTGTATTTCTGATAAATAGAACGGTGAGATTCATCAATTATGATAAGATCAAAGTGCCCAACAGTAAAGGATCGTTGATTTATTTCTTCTTGATCACTAATCGCTCCTATCATAGTCGGATAGGTTGAAAAAACCATTCGACTAGATCGAGCACTATCTTTATCCTCTAAGAAATTACAAACTGAAAGATCTGGAAGTAATTTCCTAAACGAATCATAAGCTTGCTTAACTAGGGAAGTTCTATCAGCTAAAAAAAGAACATTTTTTACCCAGTTATGACGCGAAAGGATATCAACTAGGGAAACTGCTGTACGGGTTTTCCCAGACCCAGTTGCCATGACCAAGAGTGCCTGTCTCCGATTATTGGAGAATGCTTCACAGACACTTGTAATCGCATGTTTCTGATAATAACGTCCAGAAATGTCGTCCCTAATTTTGCTAGAAATATCCTCGAGTGGTTTTTGCAAGTGACGTCTGTCCATCAAAAGTTGCAACTCTTCTTGAGAGTAGAACCCTGCAATCTGGCGACGATTAACACCATCAAGTATGTAGTGCTTTAAACCATTGGTAATAAAGCAAATTGGCCGATAGCCTATTTGTTTCTCAAGAGCTTCAGCATATTCCTTGACCTGCACCTCCCCTACTTCTGGATTTACAGATGCCTTTTTAGCTTCAACAATTGCTAGAACTTTCCCATTTTTGCCATAAAGGACATAGTCACAGTATCCAGTTCCTGTACCATACTTCAAACCATGAACGGCTACCTCAACACGACAGTTTTCCTCAAATGTCCAACCTGCTAAACGGAGATCGATATCAATAAAGAGTTTTCTTGTCTCTGCTTCAGATAGTTGATCGATATGGAAAGATACATCTTGCCGTAGAGCTGCTGTTTCACGTTTTTCAGTATAAGTCTCTTGAATAGTTACGGACTGACTAGCCATCTGTTCATCGAAATCAGGAAGATCTGGCAAACTGTTTTGTAATTTCGCCATAGATTGTGGCGTTTCTCGAAACTTGATGTTTGCTGAAAGTGGCAATAACTGCTCGTCGAAATAACGCTCCACAAACTCGTTACTGTAGCAATAATCAATAAAATTGACAAATTGATACAAATGATGCAAAGCCAAAATCGCTTCTCGTTCCTTAATTTCTCCACCATGTGCAGCATGATTTCCCCATCGAATTAAAAGAACAATCTGCCTATGGAGCTCAGGATCCACAATCTCTCTAAAATCATCATCCCATACCAAAGAAGATAAGGTAGCACGATAGGGAGCTTCTAGATATGAATCGTGACTATATATCCAATGAACAGCCTGCTCCAAGGCACGGCGTGCCATAAAAGCAGTAGCTACAGTTGATGTCGCGATCATATTCTCAGCCTCTATACAAGGCTTTGAAAAAGATTCATACTCTTCGTTATTTAAAAGAAAATCAAAATTTCCCATTTTTCTCTCACTTTGAATAAATAGATAGCTATATTATACTAGATTTCAAGCTATTTCTCCACAGTTTTATAACTATCCCACAAGCAAATTGTGATTTGTCGACCTGAGCCACAAAGTCTGCGAATTCGTTTTGGAGGGAAAGAGGGGGGATATTTAATTTGAAATTGCTAATGAAATCCTTAGGAATTCTTCTCTGTCCTCCGCTTCCTGTCATCTTTCTCTCACCTTCACGTCTAAATTCCGAGAGCATTGTTACATGGTATAACCATACTGTATTAACTGTGTTCTTGGGTCTAAGAACATAAAATTCAGTTGAACCAAACCCTATACCATTCAATAGCCCAAATAATGGGGCACCTTTCCCATTTTCAAAACATGGTGTAATTTTTGCAACAATTACATCATTATCCTTAAAAAAAGTAAACCCTTTTCGAACATCATCAATATTTCGATTAATAGATAAATTAATTTTCCCATTTTCACTAACGTTTGCCATTGGTATAAACGAAACATCTCCATTAAAGTTTAGTAGCTCTTCCCTTTTATTCGGATTTAACTCAGTGTGGTCTTCTAATTTAGACTGTGGATTTTCGAAAATATCCCCAAACATCTCGTTAAATCGGGATTTTACAAGATGTTCAAACTCAATCAACTGTTCTTTTCTAGTATAAATAAGTTTATCAATTTTTTTAAGAACTTTAACTTGTTTCCTCTGTATATCATACGTTGGCAAAAAAATCTCAATATCATATGCAATACTTTTAGATATTTCCTTGAATGTTGCTCCTCTTCCCAAAATATTCAAATAATTTTTTCTTGATTTTAAAAAATAATACAAATATTCATTGTTGATTTTATTTGAGCAAATAAAATTTTTAAAACCTTGATTACAATACATCTCACATCCTGAAATAGCAACTTTACCTATCGGAGCACGAGATGATAGCAAAACCGTTCCCTTAGGAAATGATTTCAATCCCGTTTTTTCAATTCCTAACTTCGTAATTTTTCGTTGTGTGTCAAAAACGATAAAATCATCATCACTAATTTCTGCAGGAGTAATCCATTTGAATTCTCCATTCCAATAATTTGGATTACTACTCTTTGGAGTTGAGCCTGTAACTATCTCACAAATTTCCCCTAACTTCACTTTCTTCATGCAACCACCTCCTCGAAATATCGGGATTTTACAAGGTCGGCAAGTTTCTCTATTTGTTTGTTTCGAATTAAGATTAGGTGTTCTAAATCATGAATAGTCTGAGCGATCTCTTTTTGAATTGTTATGTCAAAATCAGGTATTATAATCTTACTTAAAGATTGTCTGGTAATTTGTGGTTGTGCTGACCCAGTTATAACATCATTAAAACCACGATATTGAAGAAAGTAATATAAAAAATCTATCATGATTACTGATTCATCTAAGTCATCAAGTGCCATAGAGTTTCCAGTAACGTAAGAATAGGGCAGTGATTTATTTACTGTACCACAAGTCGCACCACGACAAGTTATACAAAGTGTAGGTTTCTCGTGATTATAATCAGAAAAGTAACCGATTATCCCATTTGCACCAAAAACTGGATATCCATCTTTAACTAATTCATTAGTTGAAATGGTTTTCCACTGTTTAGGTTTACACACATCAATTAATTTCACGCAACCACCTCCTCGAAATATCGGGATTTGCAGTTAAGAGATGAATTTTTGGTGTGAATGTTTGACATTGCTTTGGTTAACCATGGCATAGGCCAGAGTTGTATCAATTTTGCTGTGACCAAGTAGTTTTTGGACTTGCTCAATAGGCATTCCTTTATCAATAGCCTTTGTCGCTAGGGTTCTTCTGAATTTATGTGGATGAACCTTTTGTATTCCAAGTTTTTGTCCTAGCTTTCTCAATCGAATCTCGACACCAGCAATTCCAAGTCTCTGGGCTTTTCCAACTAGCGTTACAAAAAGAGCTGGATGACTATCTTTTCTATCATTGAGATAGTTTCTTAAATGAATTTTCGTACGAGCATCAAAATATACGGGTCTTTCTTTTTTTCCTTTTCCAAAAACAACGCACTCTCTGTTTTCAAAATCAATATCAGAACGATTCAACTGGACCAGTTCTCCTACACGCATACCTGTTGATGCTAGTAGGTCAATCATTGCCAAATCTCTTAAATTTTCACAATTATCTCTCATAATTTCCAGATGTTCGTCCGTATAAGTTTCTTTCACAGTTTGTTCTGTTTTAATTTTTTTAATCCTTCGAATAGGATTCTTGATGATATATTCCTCTTGCTCAAGCCAAGCAAAAAAAGAGGACAATATACGCCGAATATTGTCCAAATTCGCCTTACTACAGTCCTTTTCAGACTGATAATTTGCTAGATAACTTCTTAAATCATCTGTTGTCAGTTGTGTCACAGATTCCTTAATATGATGAAACAAATTTTCAATTGTTCTCTGATAATAACATATTGTTTTTGCACTACAGCCCTCCACCTGCTTAGCAGTTATAAATAGTTGCAACAGATTATTATTCGAATGCTTTTGCTTCTTTTTTCCATCCACTAGATGTCGTTCTAAACTTTCTCGCAATGCTAGTAATTGTTCATTGTTTAAAAGTGGTAACATTTCTTGTATGATAATTGTAACTTTTGATTCCATAAATTCTCACTTTCATTATTACTCATCAATAAAAAGAGACAATATCAGTTTCTGCATTTCAGAATTCTAATATTGTCTGTTTATTTTCTAATACTCATTCAAATCCAACGCACTATCTTATTTTTTCTCTGATAGAATGTTCAGAAACCCATTTAGAATAGCTTATCATTTTTTCATCAGTTAAAGCTTCTACCGCCATAGTCACACACATATCAACCGCTTCTTCCACAGAAACAGAAAAGTGATAACCATTTAAGTTTAAAAATTTCACCAAAACATAAAACGCTGTCCGTTTATTGGCATTGGCAAAAACATGCTTCTTTATCAATTGGACAAATAATATTGTTGCTTTATCAAAAATTGTTGGATAAAGAGGTTTACCAAAAACAAATTGTTCTGGTAAGTTCACAATCATATTTAACGCTGAAGGACTAACTGTTTTAATTTGCTCATTTGGAGAATACCGTTGAATTACTAAAGCATTGATTTTTTCAATTTGCTTTTCTGTTAAATAGACTGTCATTTTTCCACCAAAGCTTTGAAAACATCGTCGTATTCATCAAAAATTGTATCCAATTTCAAGTTAAAGGCATCATCAGATACATAAGAAACTTGATGATCCAATTCTTCAGGGGTAAAGATAATTTCACCACTTGGTAACAATTTCGCTTCGTATTTAACACCACTTGGAATATTGAACTCGCTTGGAATCGTAATGGTGATTGAATTTCCTTGCTTTCTTGTTTTTACTGCCATCTGATTTCCTCCTTTGAAGTATTATAACAAATAATTACGGTAATTACAATGATAGTGTAAAACTGCTATCTCATCTCAAATCTTAACCGAAATACTCCTGCATGAGAGATTTCTTCAAAGTTTCAAGTTCTTCTAGTGATTTTTGAATTGCCAATTGTGATTTGTCGACCTGAGCTACAAATTCTGCGAATTCGTTTTGTAACTGAATTGGAGGTAAAGGAACAATATAATTCATTATATCGGAAGATTTAATTGCAGGATAATTAGCTCCCGTAACAATATTAGTCATTTTATTCGTAAATCTATCAGAGCAAATTATTGCAAATAAATATTCTGGTAAACATTTCAAAGCTCTAAGCACACAGAATCCGCTGGAAGCTACCAAATTCTCGTCATCTAGCTCCGTAATTGCTATATTTTTAAGATTTGGTCGGACGGTTGAAACAACAATGTCTCCTTTCCTAATATGTTGTTGAGCTCTTGATGGAGCTTGATTTAACATATATTCCTGAAAACCAGTCATTTTATAATTTTTATTATCAATTGATGAAATATCAATGTATTTAATTGTATCGTGTTGATCAAATATTTTTTTCGCAGTTTCTATTCTATCGTCAACCAGTTCAGAAATACTTACCTTATCAAACTTCTTTGA